>NZ_FRCS01000021.1 GCF_900143005.1 Cryptosporangium aurantiacum | reverse complement strand
CCACTGCAACGACTACGACTACAACGACTGCTACAAGCCGCGCCGCCGTCGCCGCCACCACAAGAAGCGTGACTACTGCTGGGACTACGGCTACTGAGCCGAACCCCCCAACACAAACAAACGGCCGGGAAGCCCCAACGGGCTCCCCGGCCGCTTCACGTGAAGAGGCACTAAGCCAGGTCGGTCGGCACCCCCGGCTCCAGCCACCGAACACGGCTCCGGACGTCGTCGGACGCGGCGTCGAACGTGGCCCGCAAGTGGTCCTGGGGCTCGTGGAAGTGGCTCCAACCCTCGAAGTGCACGGGCACCGCGATCCGCGGCTGCGCCAGCTCGATCAGCCGGATGCCCTCCTCGCCGGTCATCGAATAACGCAGCGGCCCGGTGATCCCGAACTGGACGGCGCCCAGGTGGAGCAGCATCGTGTCGACGTCGATCCGCTCCGGGACCGCCCGCACCTCCGGGTAGAGCACGGTGTCGCCGGTCATCCAGAACTGCCCGTCCGGCCCGCCTTCCCAGGTGAGCGCGAACCCGACCACGTCTCCGACGATCGGGCGGCTCAGCGGCGGACCGTGCCGGCAGGGGGTCGCGGTCACGTTCAGGCTCGGCTTGCCCGGAGCTTCGAGCACGGTGGACGCCCAGGGCAGCAGGCCACGGACGTTCTCCGCGCCCAGCCGGCGCGCTCCGCTCTTCGTAGTGACCACCGCACCGGCGGACGGCAGCACGGCCCGCCCCGCGTCGTCGAGGTTGTCGGCGTGGTGGTCGTGGCTGAGCAGCACCACGTCGATGTCGCCGAGATCCGTCGCCGGTAACGCCGGCCCGGCCACCTTCCGCGACGCCGTGCCCCAACCGAACGTGTACCGGCGTCCGGGCGGGTCGAACGTCGGATCGGTGAGGATCCTCCAGCCGGCGACCTCGACCAACGCGGTCGGACCACCGAGATGGGTCACCTTCATGAAACGTGCCTCCCGTCGAGGGTGAGGCTTCATTGTGGGGGTGCTCAGCAGGGGCGGAGGGCGAGCTTGCCGATCGTGGAACTGGCCTCCATCTCGGCGAGGACCTTTGGTCCGTCTGCCAGGTCGTACACGGTGGGCCGTCCAGGCCGGAGCACCCCTGCCTCGCGGAGCGCGTCGAGCTCGCTCAGCAACTCCGCGAAGAGCGCCGTCCGGCTCAGCACCCCGATGTGCAGGCCCATGACCTGCACCGGGTGGACGAAGTTCAGCTCCCGGTTGCTCACCGACGCCCCGCCTGCCGCCATGCCGTAGACGACCACCCGGCCCGTGATGCGCTTCGCCGACGCCAACGCGGCGCGGAAGAGGTCACCGCCGACCGATTCGAGCACCAGGTCGACGCCTGCGCCGCCGGTCAGCCGGGCGACCTCGGCGACAAGGTCGGTGCTCCGGTGGTCGAGCACGTGGTCGGCCCGCACCGCGTGGTGCTTGCCGGGCGAGGCCACCCCGATCACCGTCGCCCCATAATGCCTGGCCAGCGTCGTCGCGGCCTGGCCGACGCCACCGGCGGCTGCGTGGATCAGCACGGTCTCGCCTGCGGTGAGACGACCCAGCGGCCGGAGTGCAGCCAGCGCCGTCGCCCAGTTGAGGACCAGGCCCAGCGCCTGCTCGTCCGACCAGCCTGGGGGAACCGGCAGCGTACCGGCGGCGGGTAGTACCGCGTACTCGGCGAACGCCCCGTAGCCGGTCCCGACCACGTGCGTACCGATCGTCGGTTCGCCGACCCCCTCGCCCAGCGCTACGACCTCCCCGGCCGCCTCGAAACCCGCCAGGTACGGCGCCTGCGGACCGTCCACGTAGGTGCCGCGGGTCTGCATGACGTCGGCGAAGTTGACGCCCGCGGCGCCGACCCGGATCAGGATTTCATCCGGGCCGGGCACCGGTACCGGCGCATCGGTGATCAGGCGCAGGTCGCGCGGGCCGTCGAGGGAAACCTGCTGCAGTGCTCGCATGGACCGGACGCTAAAACCCTGCCGCTTACGGCAGGGTCAAGCGCGGGCCGCCGGGCGTGCGGCCGAGAGGTACGTGTCAAGCGCGAGCCGCCGTACGTGCCGCCGACAAATAGGCGTCGAGCGCGTCGCGATTCCGCGTCAGGTGGCTGATCCGCTGGTCGAGGTGCACCCGCTGCCGCGCGACCTCTTCGATCAGGTAGTCGCACGGAACCTCCGGCAACAGCTCCGACGGTTCGTCGAGGTAGGGCAGGACCTCCCGGATCAGCCTGGTGGGTAGCCCGTTGTCGAGCAGGCCGCGGATCTGCCGGACGCGTTCCGGCGCACGCTCGTCGAACACCCGGTAGCCGTTGCTGCAGCGGCCCGACTCGATCAGGCCTTCCGCCTCGTAGTGCCGCAGCGCTCGGACGCTGACCCCGGTCGCCTGCGACAGTTCGCCGATCTTCACGCGGTGCCCCTTTCCCTCGACGTCGAACGTAACTCGACGTCGAGGGAGGGGACCACGCGTCGGTCAGGGGCAGCCGTTGGGCTGGAAGGCCTTCTCGACGTACGTCGGATCGATGCGCGCCGCGAGGTCGGCCTTGGCCGGCACGGCCTTGAGCCGGTCCTGGGTCACCAGGAACTCCGCGGTGAGCGTGAAGTTCTCCACGAGCCGTCCGGACTCCACGGTGCCGTCCGGCCCCTTGAACCAGCCGAGTTGCTCACTGTCCGGGACGTACGGGTAGCCCTTGGTCCCGGCGATCGCGTCCGCGGGTTTCACGCCGAGGATGCCCGCGGCCGGAGTGATGTACTTCGCCGCGTCCGGGCCGGTCAGGTGGTTCTGGGCGGCCTTCACCTGGCAGACCAGCGCCTGGACGACCTCGGGGTGCTGCTGCGAGTAGGAGTGCTCGACGACCAGCAGGCCCAGCGCGGCGTACCCGAGCTTCGCGATCTCCGCGGCGGTGACCACGACCCGTCCGCCGTGCTTCTTCAGGTCGAGCAGGTGGCCCTGGCTGACGTACGCGGCGTGGACGCGCCCGGACTTGTAGGCGGCGGCGATCGCGGCTTCGCTCTGGAAGCCGACGACCTCGACCTTGTCGGTCAGCCCTTTGGTCTTGAGCCAGCCTCGCAACTCGAAGTCGAGCGTCGAGCCGATCAGCGCGCCGATCTTCTGCCCCTCGAAGTCGGCGTCGGACTTGATCGTGTCGTCGACCACCAGGCCCGCGGAGTCCAAGCTCTCGACGAAGACGACGTCGATCGTCGTGCCGTTGCCGATCCCGGCCACCGCGGGCGGGTTGCCGACCCCGGAGATACCGGGGAACGCACCACCCTTGAGCTGCGTGATTCCGGCGACGCCGCTGTCGATCGGGACGAGTTTCAGGGTCACCGGCAGCTTGGCGGCCAGCTCCGGGTTGGCAGCGATGACCGACTCGGGGCCGGCCACGGCCCCCTTGAAGTACGCGAACTTCAAGGTCGGCTTGTCGCCGGCGCTCGCCGTGTCGCCCGAACCGCAGGCGGCGGTGAGCGCCAGAACCGGGGCGAGGAGCGCGGCCACCAGGGCGCGACGTCTACGGGATGAGGACACAGAGGACTCCAATGGGGGTTTCAGCGAGTGGAGGGGTCGGCGAAGCGCAGCGCGAGCCGCAACAGGCCGTCGGTGGCGAGCCCGAGCAGAGCGATCAGCACGATTCCGGAGAGCACGAGCGTGGTCTGCAGGTAGTTGCCTGCCTGCAGCGTCACGAAGCCGACGCCCTCGGTCGCGCCGACCAGTTCGGCGGCGATGATCGCCGACCACGCGCCACCGAGCGCCAGCCGCGCGCCGACGATCAGGCCCGGCAACGCGGCTCGTAGCCGCACCAGCGCGAGCGTGCGGAGCGTCCCCGCCCCCAACGCCCGGCTCGCCTGCTCCAGTTCGCGCGGGACGGCGTCCAGCGCACCGAGCGTCGCGATCGTCACCATCGGCGCGACACCCAGCGTGATCAGCGCGACCTTGGCGGTCTCCTCGATCCCGAGCCACACGACGAACAGCGGGATGAACGCGAGCGGTGGTACGGGTCGGAGGACGCCCAGCACCGGGTCGATCAGGTAGCGCAGTGCCCGGTTCGACGCCATCGCCGACCCGAGCGCCACCCCGATGGCCGTTCCGAACGCGAAGCCCAGGCCGACCCGCTGGAGGCTGGCCAGCGAGTGCCCGATCAGTGTCTCGCTGGCCGTCGGGTACGGCGTGCCGAGGTACTTGACCAGGTCGGCGAGGGTGGCGGTGACGGTCGGCAGCGTGACCGGGTCGTTGATGACGAGCGCGGCGATCTGCCAGACGACCGCGACGCCGATCAGGCCGGCCAGCCCCACCGCGAGGCGGGTCAGCTTCTGGCGTCGTGCGGATCGTCGCTGCTCGGTCAGTGCGGTGCCCGGCTCGGCGAGCGGCGGCCCCGCCGGGGTCTCCAGGAGCGCTTCGGTCACGGCGGTCACGAGGCCACCTCCGTCAGGCTGGGCAGCGTCGCATCGAGTTCCTCGCGGATGCGCCGCTTGAGCGTCAGGAACTCCAGCGTCTCGGTGTCCTCGACGCTGCGCGGCCGAGGCAGGTCGACGTCGATCGACGCCTTGATCCGGCCCGGTCCGCCGGACATCACGTGCACCCGGTCAGAGAGCAACGCGGCTTCCTCGACGTCGTGGGTGACGAAGACGATCGTCGTCGGGTGCTGCTGCCACAGGTCCAGCAGGAACCGCTGCATCGACGCCCTGGTGATCGCGTCCAGCGCACCGAACGGCTCGTCCATCAGCAGGAGCCGGGGTTTGTTGATCAGGACGCGGGCGAACGCGGCGCGGTGCCGCATACCGCCGGACAGCTCGTGCGGGTAGGCGTCGCGGAAGTCGGCCAGCCCGACGGTGTGCAGCAGGTTCTCCGCCTCGGCGGCGGCCTCGGCCTTCGGACGCCGCCGGGCGCGCGGCCCGTAGAGGACGTTGTCCCAGGTGGTCAGCCAGGGGAACAGCATCGGGCTCTGGAACAGCACACCCCGGTCGGCACCGGGGCCGGTGACGTCCTTGCCGTCGACCGCGACCGAGCCGCTGTCCGCGGGCAGGAACCCGGCCAGGATGTTGAGCAGCGTCGACTTTCCGCAGCCGGACGGGCCGAGCAGCGAGACGAACTCTCCGGGCTCGATCCGCAGGTCGACGTCGTGGAGCGCGGCGCGGTCGGCCTTGGTCCGGCGGCGTCCGCGGAAGCTCTTCCCGACCCCGCGGATCTCGACCGCCGCGCCCGCGGGGCGGGCGTCGGCGGGCGGGTCGGTCGTCGGCGTGTTAGGGGTCATGAGGCCGCCTCCACTGTGTAGTCCCATGAAGAGGGGAGCATCGTGGGGAGTCCTAGCGACCGAGGAGCGGAGCGGAGGAGGTGGACGGGGCGCACGGTCATGGGATGTCCTCGATCCGGGGTCGGGGGCGCCGGGAGCCCTCGGACGAAAGCACCGGCACCGCCGTCCGGGCAAGGTTCTTCGCGAAGCTGAAACAAAACCGATCGGAAAAGTAGAGAATTTGCCTGAGCTGCTGTTACAGCTTCGCCATCGGTCTAGACATGGCCCCGGGCGTCTGTGACCGTTGCGGGCCGAGCGGTCCGCTCGAGTCGTGGAAAGGATTGACCGATGACCAAGAACCTGGACGTCCGCCGGGTCGGTGGCCGGATCGGTGCGGAAGTGGTCGGCGTCGACCTCACCGAGCCGTCCGACGACGTCTTCCCCGAGATCAACGCCGCGCTCCTCGAGCACAAGGTGCTGTTCTTCCGCGGCCAACAGCTGGACGACCGGAGCCAGCAGCGCTTCCTCTCCCGCTTCGGTCCGCTGACCACCGCGCACCCGACCGTGCACTCCGCCGAGGGTGAGGCCAACGTCCTCGAGGTCAGCGGCGAGGAGGGCGTGCGGTCGAACAACTGGCACACCGACGTGACGTTCGTGGTGAGCCCGCCGAAGATCACCTCACTGCGGAGCCTGGTCGTACCGCCGTACGGCGGCGACACCGTGATCGCGAACTCGCAGACCGCCTACCGGGACCTTCCCGAGCCGCTCCGCCACCTCGCCGACCAGCTGTGGGCGGTGCACACCAACGACTACGACTACATCCAGCCGCAGTTCAACACCGACGCCGCCGACGAGTACCGCAAGGAGTTCACGTCCAAGACCTGGGAGACGGCGCACCCGGTGGTTCGTGTGCACCCGGAGACCGGCGAACGAGGGCTGTTCATCGGCGGGTTCGCACAGCGTCTGATCGGGCTGTCGGGCACCGATTCCCGCGACATCCTGCGCCTGCTCCAGACGTACGTGACCCGTCCGGAGAACACGGTCCGGTGGCGGTGGGCGCCCGGTGACCTGGTCGTCTTCGACAACCGCGCCACCCAGCACTACGCGCCGGACGACTACGGCGACCTGCCCCGCACGCTGCACCGGGTGACCGTGGCGGGCGACGTCCCGGTCGGTGTGGACGGTCGATCGAGCTACCGGATCTCCGGCGACGACGCGTCGCACTACACGCCGGTCGCCGAACCGGCGCTGGCCGTGACCGGCTGACAAAGGCCTGCTCCACGGACCGGGCCGACACCGGCCCGGTCCGCCTTCGTAGGAAAGCGAGCTCTGTGACGCCGTTCGCGACGACCGCTCCCGTCCGGGCGCGCCGGTCGGAGACCGTGCTGGCGGTGGTGTTGTGCGTGGCGACCGGCGGATACTCGGTGCTGCAGTCGCTGGTCGTGCCCGCGCTCGGCGTCCTGGAGGATGCGCTCGGCACCACCCCGAACGGCACCGCGTGGATCCTCACCGCCTACCTGCTCAGCGCGTCGATCCTCACGCCGGTGATCGGACGGCTGGGCGACCTCTACGGCAAGAAGCGGGCGTTGGTCGGCGCACTCGTCGCGCTCTGCCTCGGCGCTGGCGTCTCGGCGCTCGCCGACACGCTCGCGGTGATGCTGGCGGGCCGCGTCGTGCAGGGCGCGGGCGGCGCCGTCTTTCCGCTGGCGTTCGCGATGGTCCGGGACGAGTTCCGGCCGAATCGGCGCACGGCGGTCGTCGCCGCGATCTCGGCGGTGCTCAGCGCCGGCGGCGCGCTCGGCACCGTCGTCGCCGGACCGATCGTGACGCTGCTCGACTACCACTGGCTGTTCTGGCTGCCCGCGCTGGTCACGGCGGCGGCCGCCCTGGCCGCGTTGATCGCGGTGCCGGGTGAGGACGGCGTCCGCGCCGGACACCGACCTCCGGTCGGCTGGGTCAGCGCGGGGTTGCTCTCCGGATGGTTGACCCTCCTTCTGCTCGCGATCACGTACTTGCCCGGCGCGCTGCCCACGCTGCCGCTCGCGGTCGGTGCGGCGGTGGTTGCCGGGATCTGGTGGCGGGTCGAGTCGACCTCTCGTCATCCGCTGCTCGATTTGCGGACGCTCCGGCTGCCGGCAGTGCGGGTCACCAACCTGGCGACCGTGCTGCTCGGGTACGGCATGTTCAGTGCCTGGATGCTGATCCCGCTGATGCTCCAGCAGTCGCCGGACAGCGGTATCGGGCTCGGCGCGGACCTCACCGGCGTCGGCCTCTACATGCTCGTGCCGACCGCCGGGACGCTGCTGGTCACGCCGTTCGTGGGCCGCCTGGCCCGGTCTCGTGGCACCCGGTTCCCGCTGTGGCTCGGAGGCCTGCTCGCCGGCCTCGCCTACCTGGCTCTGGCCTGGTTCGGGTGGGCGGGCGGCCCCGGCGGACCGCTGGTGCTCTGCGGGATCATCCTGGTCGAGGGGGCGGGTATCGGTCTGGCGTTCGCCGCGGTGGCGGTCTCGGTGGTCGAGTCGGTGCCTGCCGACCAGGCGGGCGTCGTCTCCGGCGTCAACACGGTCATGCGGACGACCGGCGGCACGCTCGGAAGCACGGTCGCCGGCACCACGCTCGCGGCGATCACCGGCCCGGCGGGCGAGCCGGGTGCTCCGGCGTATCTCCTCGCGTTCACGCTCTGCGCTGCGGCACTCCTCGGCACCGCAGCGGTCGGCCGGCGCTTACCGGTGGCGCCCGTCAGCCAGCCGTGAGCGCCTCGCTCGCTGCGGTGATGAGTGCCGCGCGGTCCACGCCGAGATGCTCCATTACCCGCGCGGTCGTGCCGTGCTCCGGCTCGGCGACCGCGATCACCAGGTGCGCGGCGCGGATGCCGCTCGCGCCGTCGCGCTTGGACAGTTCCACGGCGCGCTGGAACGCCACCTGAAGGCTGCCCGTGCTGCGGTACGGCCCGCGGGACGGCGGTGCCGGCGTGCTCACCGAGCCCCGGCCGTCCGGTCCCGCCTCGACGCCGACCGACCGCAGCGCGTCTGCGTGCACCGCACCGATCGCGTTCCGCACGTCGTCGGCCGTGCGGTCGAACGTGCCCAGCGCGCGACGTCCGGAGTCGTCGGGCAGCGCGAGCGCGGCCAGCAGCAGGTGCTCCGCGGCCGGCGGGCCCTCGCCGGTGCGGGCCGCCTCCTGCTCCGCGGCCGTGAACAGCGTCTTCATCAGGGACATGTCCGCAAACTTCGTGCGCAGACTCATCGTTCTCCTTCTATTCGTCGAGGGGCTTGCGACGCTGCGGCGCGAGCCGCTTGTGCGCGGCCTGGGGTGTCATCCCCAGCGCCGCCCCGATGTCACTCCACGTCCATCCCTGCGCGAGGGCGTGATCGACCGCCGCGCGCTCCAGCGACGCGGCGAGCCTGCGCAAGGCCAGGACCGCCGCGAACGCTTCCGCCGGTCGATCCGCCGGCGGTACCTGCTGTCCTTCACCCACGTCATCAACCTTAGTTGATGGAGGCGCTTTCATCAACCTTGGTTGATAGCACCGGCCGAACCCTGGTGAGCAGCAGGTCGAGGAACTGGTCGGGGTGGCGGAACGACGCGAAGTGGCTGGCGTCCCGGATCAGCGCGAAGTCCTTGACCGGCGCGGTGACCGCGTCGAAGAAACTCCGCGCGGTCTCCGGCGGCGTGATCACGTCGAATTCGCCCTGGAAGACGAAGAACGGGATCGCGAACGTCGTCCCCTCGGCCCACTCGTCGATCGTCACGGACTCCAGCGCGACCTGCTCGGAGAAGTCCATGGCCTGCAGATACGTGCGCGCCTCGCGGAGCTTGTGCAGCGGGGAGAAGAGCAGCGAGCCGACGACGACGGTCTGCAGCGTCTTTCGGGTGAGCGGATCGGAGGCGACCGTGTGCTTGTTGTACTGCGTCCACTGCTCGGTGGTCCACGCCGACTCGTCCGGGCCCATCGCGGTGATCGCGGCCAGCGCCTTGCGCTTGCCCGCCGCGGTGAGCCGGTCGACCAGCGCGTCGTAGGCCGTGTGATCACGTCCGCCGGCGTTGATGTTCTGGTCCGTGCCGACGTAGGCCGAGAAGAGCTCGGGGCGCTGACGCGCCAGCCGCAGGCCGATGACCGACCCGAACGAATTCGCGACCAAGAGCACCTTTTCGACGCCGAGCGCGCCGCGGACGTGGTCGATCACCTCTAACGCGTCCCGGTACAGCTGCCGCAGGCTCATCTCGCCCTGACCGTCCGGCCCACCGCGCCCGAACGTCTTCCCGGCGCCGCGCATGTCCCAGCGCACGATCGTGAAGTGCCGCTCCCAGGCGCGTGTTCGGTGCGTGTAGATCAGGTTCGACGCACCTGGGCCGCCGTGAATCTCGACGATCACCGGGTTTCGCCGGTCGTCGCCCCGGAACGAGATCCACTGGTCGATCCCACTGATGCGGACGAACCCGGATTCGTCGATGCCGTGCGGAGAGGTGATGCGTAGACGCTTCGCAGACATTGCGTAACTCCTAAACTGTTTACGGCTTCAACAGAACGCTTTAAGGTATAAACAGTTCCGGTCCGGGAGTCAAGAGGAGGAGGTCGCATGGCGAGAGGCGCGCAGCCGCGTGACCTGCAGGCAGCCGTCGCGCTGCTGTGGGGGGAACAGGAGCAGCCCACCCGCGGCCCCAAGCCCAGCCTCGACCCCCGCCGCATCGCCGAGGCCGCTGTCGCGGTGGCCGACGCCGAGGGCTTGGACGCCGTCTCGATGAACAAGGTCGCCGCCGCGTTCGGCGTCTCGGCGATGGCCCTGTACCGCTACGTCCCGAGCAAGGCCGAGCTGGTCGAGCTGATGGTCGAGGCCGTGTGCGCGGAGCGGCCGGACCTGTCCGGCGCCGGAGACGACTGGCGAGCCCAGGTGACCGAGTGGGCCCGCCGGCACCTGGAGGTGTTCCAGCAGCACCCCTGGCTGCTCGCGGCCACCGCGATGCGCCGCCAGGCGATGGGCCCGAACCAGCTCGGCTGGATGGACACCGCGCTGGCGGCGCTACGGCCGAGCGGCCTGACCGCAGCCCACCAGCACCGCATCTTCCTGCTGGTCGTCGGCCTGGTCCGCAACCTCGTCCAGCAGTCGTCCGACTACGACGAGGAGCACGAGCGAGAGTGGAACCGCCTCAACGGTGAGCTGCTCGCGCGGCACGCCGATCGGTTCCCCGCGCTGACCGACGCCATCGCCGCCGGCGCGTTCGCCCCTCCGGCCGACGACCCGCTTGAGTTCGGCGTGGCCTGCATCCTCGACGGTGCTCAAGCGCTCATCGAGCGTCAGCAACGGTAGGGCTGTCCCTACCCTCCGGTTTCCCTGCTCGCCGTGTGTTTTCGGCGCCGCCCGCACACGACGCTGATGACATGCGAAACACGAGGTCGGACGGGCCGGTCGTACAGGTCGAGGACGTTACCAAGAGCTATTCCGGGGGTGCGGGCGTACGCGCGCTGGACCGGGTGTCCGTGGCGTTCGCACCGGGGACGTTCAACGCGGTGATGGGCCCGTCGGGCTCCGGGAAGTCGACGCTCCTGCAGTGCGCGGCCGGGCTCGACAAGCCGGACAGCGGTCGCGTCACGGTGGCCGGCGAGGACTTCACGCGGCTGTCGGAACCGCGGCTCACCCGAGCGCGGCGCCGTGCGGTCGGGTTCGTGTTCCAGTCGTACAACCTGCTGGACTCGCTGTCGGTCTGGGAGAACATCCTGCTGCCGCAGCGGCTGGCCGGTACGCGTCCCGACCGCGCCTGGGCTCGCGAGGTCGTCGGACGCGTCGGTCTGTCCGGACGCGAGCAGGACCGCCCCGCTCAGCTGTCCGGCGGCCAGCGTCAGCGGGTCGCGCTGGCCCGGGCGCTGGCTGCCCGGCCCGCGGTGATCTTCGCGGACGAGCCGACCGGCGCACTCGACCTGTCGACCGGCCGCGAGGTCCTCGCGCTGCTCCGCGAGGCCGTCGACGCGTTCGGCGCCACGATCGTCATGGTGACGCACGATCCGGCGGCCGCCGCGTGGGCGGACCGGGTGGTGTTCCTGGCCGACGGCCGCATCGTCACCGAACTGGCCGACCCGACCGCGGAGAAGGTCGCCGCGCAGATGATGGCGGTGAGCGTCCGATGATGCGGCTCGCCATCGGCATCCTCCGTCAGCACCGCGGTTCCTATGTCGGGACGTTCCTCGCCGCGGTGCTCGCCACCGCACTACTCGCCGGCGCCGGTCTGCTGCTGTCCTCGGTGCTGACCGCGAAGCCACCGGCCAACCGGTTTGCCGCCGCGCCGATCGTCGTCTCGGGCGACCGGGAGGTGAGCCTGACCACCACCACGCGGAAGGAGAAGGAGGGGAAGCCGGACAAGGTCAAGACGAAGACGAAGACCGAGCGGCTGACCGGCGCCGGGACGCTCCCGGCCGATCTGCGGCAGCGACTCGCGGCCCTGCCGGGCGTGTCGAAGACGATCGGGGACACCGCGTTCCCGATGGTTCTCTCGACCGAAGCGGGCCGACCGGTGCGCGGCGCTCAGGACGCTCCGGTGATCGGACACGGGTGGAGTTCGGCCGCGCTCACCCCGTTCACGCTGCGCGAAGGCCGAGCGCCGTCGACGGGTGACGTCGTCGTCGACGCGAACCTCGCCGCCGCAGGCGAGCTGTCGATCGGCAGCACCGTGCGCGTCACGACGAGGACCGGCGAACGCACGCTGCGCGTCGTCGGCATCGCTGCTCCGTCCGGCCGGGATTCACTGGCCGCGCAGGGCGCGGTGTTCGTCGCCGACCGCGAGGTCGCCGCGATCGCCGGCACCGATCTGCCGACGGCGATCGGGATCGTGCCCTCCCCCGGCGCCGACGTGCTCGAGGCGGTCCGCGATGCGGCAGGCGACGCACCGGTACTGACCGGCGACGACCGGGTGCGCGCCGATCTGCCCGGCGCGATGCCGGATTACATCGGTCCGATCTCGATCTTCGGCTTCACGATCGGCATCACCGCGTTCGCCGCGGTTTTCGTGCTGACCGGCACCGTGGCGCTGAGCGTGCGGCAGCGGCTGCGGGAACTCGCGTTGCTGCGCACCGTCGGCGCCACGCCGGGGCAGCTCCGCCGGTTGCTCGGCCGGGAGAGCGTCGTCCTCGGGCTGATCGCCGCGGTTCCGGCGCTGCCGCTGGGCGTCGTCGTCGCGCACGTCGTCGCCGCCCGGTTCCGGACGCTCGACGCCGTGCCCGCCCAGTTCACGGTCACCACGAACGTGGTCGTCCTGCTCGCAGCCGCCGCCGCGGGCACGCTGGTGACGTTCGTCGCCGCCCGGGTCGCGAGTCGCCGGGCCGTGCGCATCGCGCCGACCCAGGCGCTGTCGGAGACCGCGGCCACGCCGCGCGGGGGTAACGCCGTCCGCGGGGTGCTCGCGGTGATCACCGCAGCCGGCGGGGTCGCGGTCCTGACGTTCGTGCCGCTCGGTGGCCCGTTCGGCATGGGGATGAGCTTCGTGTCCTCGGCCCTGCTGCTGTGTGCGGTCGCCGCGCTCGGCCCGCTGGTGGTGCGGCCGCTCACCGCGGTGTTCGGCCGGCTGGCCACGCTCGGCGGAGTCACCGGTCGGCTGGCGGGCACCGTGACCCGGGTGGAGAGCAGGCGGGTGGCAGCGGTCGCGGTCCCGCTGGCGCTGATGTTCGCGATCAACGCGCCGATGCTGCTGAATAGCTCGTTACTCGCCCGGATCACGGCTGACGAGCAGCGCGCCCGGTTCGCGGCGGCCGACGCGCAGGTCACCGCGCCGACCGGCCTGCCGCTGGCCACCGCGGAAGCGCTGAGCCGCCTGTCCGGAGTCACCGGCACCGCGGCGACCGTGCCCACCCGCGTGATCGTCGCGAAGGGCGGCAAGCCCGAGGACTACGTCGCGCAGGGCCTCCTGACGACCGGTCGGGACAGCGTCCTCGATCTCGACGTCCGCGACGGCGCCCTGGCCGGGGACGGCACGTTCGCCGCGAGCCGCTATCTCACCGAGCTGTCCGGCTGGCACGTCGGTGAGGACGTCGAGCTCTGGCTCGCCGACGGACACCAGGTGACGCTGCGGCTGGCTGCGGTGTACGAGCGGGCCCGTGGATTCGGCGACCTGGCGCTGCCCGCGACGCTGGTGGCCGCGCACGATCCTCGGGGCCTGGTCAGCACGGTGTCGCTGCGCTACTCGGGTGAGGTCCCGGAGCAGATCCGGGCTCAGTGGCCGACGCTGCGGATCACCCCCTCGCTCGACGCCGCCCGCGCCGCCGACGCCCAGAACCAGCAGGGGGCCTGGGAGCTGATGGTCGTCATCTCGCTCGGCTTCACCGCGATCGCGGTCGTCAACACGTTCGCGATCGCCGCGACCGCACGCCGCAGGGAGTACACCGACCTGTGGCTGGCCGGCGCGACCACCGGCCAGGTGCAGGGCATGACGGCTCGGGAGGCCGCGATCACCGTTGGCATCGGGCTCTGCCTCGGTGCGGCGGTCACCACGATCGTGGTCGGCGCGTTCAGCACCGCGCAGGACGGGATCTTCCGCCTCGTCCCGGACGTCAGCATCTACCTGGGCCTGCTCGGCGGCATCGCCGCTCTCGGGCTGGCGGCCGGGACGCTGCCCACCCGCCTGGTCCTGCGCACCCGGACGCGCTGACGTGCTCACCGTCGCCCGCGCCGTGCGGTCTACCATCCTGGCGATGGTCAAAACGGTGGCGCGGGCGCTGGCATACCTGGTCAGCAGCATCGTCGCCGGAGCCGTCGGCGCCGCTTGGACGCTCGCGTCCGGCCTGCTGGTCACGCTGCTGATGGTGACCCAACTCGGTGGCCCGGCGTTTCTCGGTGCCGCGTGGGTCACCCGCCGCCTGGCCGCGCTCGAACGCCGTCGCGCCGGATGGGTCCTGGGGCAACCCATCGACCCGCCGTACACGCCGGTGAGCGGGACCCTCCGGGAACGCGTTGCCGGAACGGCGGCGCAGCCGGCCACCTGGCGGGACCTGGCTTGGCTGGTGACGCTGTTCCCGCTCGGGCTGACGTTCGGTGTCGCGGGCGTCGTGGTCGCCGCCGTCGACCTGGGGGCGATCCTCGCGCCCATCTGGGCCTGGGCGGTGCCGAACCCGCACGCCCCGTGGCCGATGAAGCCGCTGATGACCACAACGCCGGGGCGAATCGGTCTCACGTTCATCGGTCTGGCGCTGCTGCCGGTCGCGGTCTGGCTGGTCCGGACGCTCGCCCGGTGGCAGGCCACGCTGGCGCGGGTGCTGCTCGCGCCGGGGCTCCACGTCCGGCTGGTGCAGGAGACCGCACGCCTGGCGTCGACCCGGGCGCGAGTCGTGGACGCGCAGGCCGCCGAACTGCGCCGGATCGAACGAGACCTGCACGACGGCGCTCAAGCCCGCATCGTCGCGGCCGGGATGACGCTGGCACTCGCCGCCCGCCGAGCCCGCACCAGCGCAACAGCCGATCCCGACCTCGCCGACCGTATCGAGCTGGCCCGCCGCCAACTCGACGACGCACAAGCCGAACTACGCCGCTTGGTCCGGGGAATCCACCCGCCGATCCTCACCGACCGCGGCCTGCACGCCGCCCTCGCCGCGCTGGCCGCCGACAGCCCGCTCAGCGTCGAGCTGCGCGGCGACCCCGACGCCCGCTATCCGGCCGCGGTGGAGTCCGCCGCGTACTTCGTCGTCGCCGAGGGGCTGGCCAACGCGGCGAAACACGCCGACGCGGACACCTGCACCGTCGAGCTGGCCCGAGACCGGAACGTCCTCCGGATCACGATCACCGACGACGGCAACGGTGGTGCCGATCCGCAGGGCAGCGGGCTCGACGGGCTGCGCCGCCGGGTGGAGGCCCTCGACGGCGTGCTCACCGTCACCAGTCCCCCCGGCGGCCCGACCGTCCTGCACACGGAGTTGCCATGCGAATCGTGATCGCCGAAGACCTGCTCCTGCTGCGCGACGGCGTCGTGCGGTTGCTGACCGACACCGGCCACACGGTCGTCGCCGCGGTCGACAACGCACCCGCGCTGCTCGACGCCGTCACCGACCACCAGCCGGACCTCTCGATCGTCGATGTCCGCCTGCCGCCCGGCTTCCGCGACGAGGGGCTCCGGGCCGCGCTCCAGCTCCGCGCCTCCGACCCGGGCATCCGCGTGCTGATCCTGTCCCAGTACGTCGAGCGCGCGTACGCCGCGGAGCTGCTCGCCGACGGCAACGGAGGCGTCGGTTACCTGCTCAAGGACCGCGTCACGGCGCTGGACGACTTCCTCGACGCGATCGAGCGGGTCGCCGCGGGCGGCATCGTCATGGACCCCGAGGTCGTGCGGCAGCTCTTCGCCCGGAACGGCCGCCGCACCGGGCTCGAGGCGCTGACGCCACGGGAGCGCGAGGTCCTCGGCCTGATGGCGCAGGGGTTGTCGAACTCCGCGATCTGCGCGTCGCTGGTGCTGGCGCCGGTGTCGGTGGAGAAGCACATCACGAACATCTTCGCGAAGCTGGAGCTGCCGCCCGCCGACGACAGCCACCGTCGCGTCCGCGCGGTGTTGGCCTACCTCAACCAGTAGCGGCGGCCGGGCGGGGGGCGAGGCCCCGTAGCAGCGCGTCGAACGCGCCGTCCCAGTGGCGACGGGCCTCGTCGGCGCCGCCCAGCGCGCCGCGCAGTTCCAGGCTGCACAGGCCGTGGGCGAGGGCGTTGATGCGAACGGCGAGGTCGAGGGGCTCGGCCGGCTCGAAGACGCCCTCGTTCACGCAGCGGACGACGGCCGCGACCAGCGTGTCGAACGTCGGCTGGATCAGCGCGCCGGTCTCGGCGTCGGGGCGGAACTCAGGAACCGGCCGCCCGAACATCAGCTCGTAGAGGTGCGGGTTGGTCAGTGCGCTGGTGCGGTAGGCCCGCCCGAGCGCGAGCAGATCGCCGAGGGCGTCGTCGGTGCGGGGAACCGCCGCGAACGCTTCGCCGAGACGTTCGAATCCGGCCAGGAACATCTCCCGGACCAGGCCTGCCTTGTCGCCGAAGAGGCTGTACACCGCGGTCGTGGAGACGCCTGCCTGCTGGGCGACGCGGCGGGTGCTCAGCGCGGAAGGCCCTTCGGCGGCCAGGAGCCTGCCGCCCGCGTCGACGAGCTCGTGTCGCAGCTCGACGTAGTCCCGGTTTCTCGGTCTTGCCATGACGTCGAACCTAGCATAACGTCGTTACATAACAGCGTTACCAAACACGGGAGAGCCCTCATGCCCGACCTTCACGTCGTCCTCGGCGCCACCGGAGCCATCGGCGCGGCCGTCGTGGCCGAACTCGACGCCCGCGGGTATCAGGTCCGCGCGGTCAGCCGCGGAGGCACCGGGTTCCGCGCCGACATCACGACCACCGAGGGCGCGATCGCCGCCTGCGCGGACGCCGCCGTCGTCTACCAGTGCGCACAACCGCCGTACGGGCGCTGGTCCGAGGAATTCCCCGGCCTGACCCGGTCCGTCATCGCCGGTGTCGAGGCCGCCGGAGCGAAGCTGGTCATGGCCGACAACCTCTACGTCTACGGACCGGTCGACGGCCCGATGACCGAGAACCTCCCGCACACCGCCACCAACCCCAAGGGCCGCGTTCGCGCCGAGGTCGACCGCCTGATCCTCGACGCCCACCGGTCCGGCCGGATCCGGGCCACGCTGGGGCGCGCCTCCGACTACTACGGCCCCGGCGGCGTCAACACGACCCTCGGCCCGACCATCTTCGCCGCTGCGCTGGCCGGGAAGACCGCGCGGTGGGTCGGCGATCTCGACCAGCCGCACACCGTCCACTACCTGCCCGACGTCGCCGCCGGTCTGGTCACGCTCGGGGAGCGCGCGCAGGCCGACGGGCGCGCCTGGCACTTACCGGCCGCGGCGCCAGTCACCGGCCGGGAGTTCCTGGGCTTCGTCCGGGAAGCCGTCGGAGGCAACCTGAAGACCGCCGGGCTCGACCGCGGCATGCAGCGCCTGATCGGGCTGTTCAACCCGGTCGTGCGCGAGCTCGGCGAGACCTGGTACCAGCGCGATCGCCCGTTCGTCGCGGACGACTCCGCCTACCGGGATGCGTTCGGGCCCGCCCACGTCACCCCGCACGCCGAGGGCGTGGCCGCAACGCTCGACTGGTACCGGCGGAATTCCTGAGCCCGTGAGCGCCGTTGAGCACCCGGGCGGCGCTCTATTGTGGTCGCGTGGCAGCGGAGGGTTTCCGGCTCGGCGTCGACTTCGGCACCTCCAGCACGGTGGCCGCGCTCCGCAGCCCCGACGGCCGGATCCGCCCGTTGCTCTTCGACGCCTCGCCGCTGCTGTCCTCGGCCGTCTACGCCGGATCCGAGCTGCTGACGGGCGCGGACGCCGAGCGCGCCGGCTTCGTGGATCCGGGCGGGCTGGAGCCCAACCCGAAGCAGCGGATCGACGACGGCACGGTCTTGCTGGGCACGCGCGGGATACCGGTGGTCGACCTGATCGCGGCGGTGCTCGGGCGGGTCGCGGAGGAGGCGCGGCGGGTGGCGGGCGAGCCGCTGACCGACGTCGTCCTGACTCATCCGGCGTCCTGGCGCCGCGCGCGGCTGAACCTGCTGACCGAAGCCGCCGAACGCGCCGGCCTGGGACACGTTGGCTTCGTTCCGGAACCGGTCGCCGCTGCCACGTACTTCGCTGACGTCCTGGGGCAGCGGACCGCACCCGGTCGCTGCCTGGTGATCTACGACCTCGGAGCCGGGACGTTCGACGTCAGCGTCGTCCGGTCGGAGAGCTCGGCTCCGGAGGTCGTCGCAACGGCCGGGCTGCCGAACCTGGGTGGTCTGGACCTGGACGCGCTGGTCGTTGCGCACGCCAGAGCCTTGACCGGGGAGAACACCGACGAGTGGGAGCGGCTGGACCGTCCGCAGACGCGCGCCGACCAGCACGCGCGTAACACGCTGTGGCGAGGGGCGCGCGCGGCAAAGGAGCAGCTGTCCCGCCACTCCATGGCCGACGTCCACGTCCCGCTGGTCGAGTCGACGCTGCACCTGACCCGGGAGGAGTTCGAGAAGCTCGCGTTACCCCACCTGGAGCGGACGACGGCGCTGACCTCCCGGGTACTGCGGGACGCCGGGATTCCGCCGGACGACGTGAGCGGCGTGTTCCTGGTCGGCGGTTCGTCGCGGATCCCGCTCGCGAGCACGCTGCTGCACCGGACGCTGGAGATCGCACCGACGGCGCTGGACCAGCCCGAACTCGTCGTCGCGGAAGGCAGCCTGCACGCGAGCCGGCACGCGAGTGGGCACGCGAGCGGGCACGCGACCCCGCACGCGAGCGGGCACCCGAAGCCGCACGCGGCCTCGGTACGCACCGAAACCCCGGACGTTCTCGATACCGCGGAGACCCTGGAGACTCCTCCGCGATGGCGACTCCCGCGTCCGGCGTGGATCGCGGCCACCGCGGCGATACTCGTCATCGCGGTTGCCGCCGTTCTGCTCCGGGGCATGCTGCCGGGCGGCTCCGGCGGAGCGATCACCGGCGCCAAGTTCCTCGACACGCTCGACGGCAAGACCACCGGCGGCGACCAGCCGATTCGCAGCATCGCGTTCAGCCCGGACAGCACGATGCTGCTCACCGGTGGCGACACCCGGGTGCCACAGCTGTGGGACCTCGAGGCCCGCGACGTCACCGTGGAGTTCAGCACCGGCTACCAGGTGGCGGTCAGCGACGTCGCGTTCAGCCCCGATGGCAAGACCATCGCGTTCGTCGGCGGCCCGCTGAAGCTGTGGGACGTCGCGAACAACGAGCAGCGTGCCGGCGACGTCGGCTACGAACAGACCTTCGGCGTGACCGCGGTCGCGTTCAGTCCCACGGAGCCGCTGCTCGCGACCAGCGGCAACGACGGCGACGTGCTGTTCTGGAACACGACGACCGGCGCGCTGATCGGCGAGCGGCTGGAGGTGTACCAGAACGGCGACGTCACGCACGTGGCGTTCAGCCCGGACGGAAAATTGCTGGCCACCGCGGGCGGCGATGGCGCGATCCGATTCTGGGACGTCCGCACCCGCAAGCCGGTCGGTGCGGCGCTCACCGGGCATGACGGCGACGTGAACAGCCTCGCGTTCACCAGCACGGGTGGCACGCTGGTCAGCGGTGGCGAGGACGGCACCATCCGGTTCTGGAACGTCGCCGACCGGGAACCGATCGGCGAGCCGCTGACCGGCCACGACGGCCCGGTCTTCGAGGTCGCGTTTCACCGGGACGTGCGGACGGTGGCGAGCGCGGGCAAGGACGGCACCGTCCGGCTGTGGGACTTCATCGACCGCGAACAAATCGGCGAACCGCTGACCGGTCACGAGTCAGACGTCTACGACGTCGCGTTCAGCCCCGACGGCAAGTACCTCGCCAGCGCGGGTAAGGACCGCACGACTCGCCTGTGGGAGCTGCAGTCCTAGGTGGCCCCCCGTTCGGCGGTGACGCCGACTATCCTGAGCGGAGAATTAGTACATAACGGACCCATCCGGGTAGGTGCGCGATCGTCGTGGTAAGTGACCGGATCGTGGGCCGGGACCGGGAACGGCACCACCTCGCGGCACTGATCAGCGGTCTGCCGTCGGCCGGAGGGGCACTGCTCCTGAGCGGGGACCCCGGCGTGGGCAAGACCACGCTGCTCGACTTCGCCGCACGGCTCGCCGCAGGCCGGAACGACGTCCGCCGGCTGCGTGGCACCGAGTCCGCGGCACCGCTGCCGTTCGCGGCGCTCGGCGAACTGCTGTTCCCGTTCCGGCACCACCGCGCGCTGCTGCCGCGAGTGCAGCGGGCGAGCCTGGAAGCCGCGCTGGCGTGGGGTGAACCCCGCGCGGTGAGCCCGTACGCGGTCTGCATGGCCGCGCTGAACGTGCTCTCCCAGGCCGGTCAGCGCTATCCGCTGGTCCTGCTCATCGACGATCTGCAGTGGATCGACCCGGACTCCGACCAGGTACTCCGGTTCGTGGCCAGGCGACTCGCACCGGAGCGCGTCGCGCTGGTCGCCACGAGCCGGGATCCGGCGGACTCCACTACCGGAATTCCGAGCCTGGAGGTCGGCGGGCTGGCGGACAACGAATGCCGGCTGCTCCTCGACGCCCACGGGCTCTCGGTCGCGCCGGACGTGATGGCCACCGCGCTCGCGTTCGCCCAGGGCAACCCGCTGGTCCTGCTCGAATACACACATCGGCTGACGCCCGCCCAGCGCCGTGGGGAGGCACTACCGCCGACTGCGGTGAACGTCGTCGGTGGCCGGGCCGAGCAGGGCTGGGTCACCCGGCTGCGATCGCTGCCGCGCTCGACCCAGCGCGCGCTCGCCGTGCTCGCCGCCGCGCGGGAGACGACGCCGGACGTGGTGGAGCGTGCCCTGACCGCGTGCGGCCTGTCGTCCCACGACCTCGTCCCCGCCGAGGCCGGCCGTCTGGTGATCGCCGACGAGCGCGGTTACGACTTCGTCCATCCGATCCTGCGCGGGGTAACGCTGAGCGGAATGCCCGCGCCGGATCGCCGGGACATCTATCGAATGCTGGCTGCGGCGACCACCGGCGCCTGCCGCGCGTGGTACCTGGCCGGTGCGGTCGTCGGCCCGGACGAGGAGGTCGCCGACAACTTGGTCCAGGCGGCGTCCGAGGCCCGCCGGTGCGGTTCGTTCCTGGCCGCCGCGCAGGCCTGGCACCGGGCCGCCGAGCTGACACCGCAGCCGGAGAACTCCGCGGTCCGGATGCTGCACGGCGCCCGGGACGCGTTCCTCGGCGGCTCCTGCGACGACACCGCGGCGTGGTGTGCGACGGCGCTGAGCGCGACGACCGACCCACAACTCCGCGCCGACCTCGCGCTGTTGCAGGGCCGCGCCCTCACCTGGATGGGCCGGCTCGCCCAGGCACACCGGGTGATGAGCACAGCAGCCGAGGCGGTCGCGCCGACCGACACCGCTCGCGCGTGCCTGCTCGCCGGTGAATCCGCCGTCCCCGCGGGCATGCACGGAGACGTGGCAGGCAGCATCCGGGCCGCATTTCGTTGCGTCGAGTTCGCCGGGCCGGAACGGCGTCGGAACGGCATGGGCTCGCTGTTCCTCGGCCTGGCGCTCTCGGTGAGCAGCCGGATCGCGGAGGCCCAGGCCGAGCTGGATGACGCGCTGACGGCGCTGGCCACCGCGGATCCGGTCGACGCCGCCGACGTCGTCGGCCTGCTGGCCCAGGGCTGCGTGTTCCTGGAACGGTACGAGGACGCCCAGCGCCTGTTCCACCGGGTGCTGGAAGGCGCCGGCCGGGTGGACAACCCGATCGCGCACGCGTTCGCGTTCGGAGCGCGCAGCGCCCTGGGCTGGTGGCTGGGGCAGTGGCCGAGCGCGTACGCCGACGGCCTCGCCGCCGCATCGCAGGGTCGTGCACTGCGCCAGACCGGCGTCGCCGGAATGGCACTGTTCACGCTGGCCAGGCTGGACGCCGCTCGGGGTGATCACGCCGCGTGTGCCAGGCACGTTCGGGAAGCGACCGAGTCCCTGGACTTCTCCGAGTTCCGGACGATGCCGCTGAGCCGCGACGTCGTACTCGGCCTGGACTGCCTGACCCGCGGTGATTCGGCCGACGCCGCCGTCCACCTCGACCGGGCACGGGAGATGTCCGTTCGGTACGGCTGCACAAATCCGACCCTCCAACCGTTCGCGGCCGACCTGGTCGAAGCGCACGTCCGGTCGGGGAATCCGCAGGCTGCGAGGGATGCGCTCGGCTGGCTCGACGAGTCGGCCGAGCAGACCGGCCTCGTGTGGCCTGCCGCCGTCGCCGCCCGCTGCCACGGGCTGCTGGCCGAGGATCCCGACGCCGCGGACGCGGAGTACGAACGGGCGTTGGAGCTGCACGAGAAGCGTCCGGCGCCCTACGAGCGGGCCCGCACGTTGCTCTGCCGGGGTGAGGCGCTGCGCCGCAGCCGCCGCAACGCCCGATCCCGGGAGCCGCTGCTGGCCGCGCACCGCACGTTCGCGACGCTCGGCGCCCGGCCGTGGGTCGCGCGGTGCGAGGCCGAGCTGGCCGCGGGCGGGCACCAGCCACCGGGGCAGCGTCCGCCGGACGGACTCGACCGGCTCACCCCGCAGGAGCTCCAGGTGGCCCGGATGGTGGCCGACGGCCTGAGCAACGCGGAGATCGGCGCCGCGCTGTTCGTCTCGGCGAAGACCGTCGAGGCGCACCTGACGCGCAGCTACCGAAAGCTCGAGATCAGGTCGCGCACCGCGCTGACCCGTCTCGTCACCGCGGGCGGCCTAGCTGACTCACCACCCCGCTGACGCAGAGCAGCGCGACCGCACCGCCGCCCGCGATGACCAGGTGCACGGGGAAGAACTCGGCCGCCAACCCGGCGAGCGCCATGCCCAGGCCCTGCGTCGTCATCATGCCTGCGGTCAGCAGGGTCATCGCCCGGCCGCGGAGCTCCTCGGGTACGGCGGCGAGAAACCAGTCGTCCAGGCCGAACCTGTAGACGATGCCGCACCCGATACCGATCTGGCAGAGCAGCGCCCAGCCCACGCTCGGCTGCGCCAGGTACCCGAGCCCCGGCAGCGTCGCCAGCACCACCACCGGCCGCGACAGCCGGACCCTGGACCGATGGCTGAGCAGGTTCCCGGCGAGCAACGAGCCGCCGATCGCGCCGATCGGCATCCCGCACATCAGGATCCCCAACGCCGCCGGCCCTTCCCCCACCGCCGCGACGTAGGGCGTCAGCAGCACCTCGGACACCACGACGAACAGCGGCGGCACCCAGGCGTACAGGAGCAGCGCGCGGATCCGCCGGTCGGCGAACAGCTGCCGGATGCCGGTGAGCGACGCGATCGCCACCGTGCTGTCGCGGGCCGGGCGGGCGCGGGTGCCGAGCCCGAGCAGTACGGCGGACGCCAGGAACGTGCCGACGGTCAGCCCCAGCACGGCGCGGGGCTCGACGACCGTGAGCAGCAACCCGCCGGCGCCGAAGCCACCCAGCTGCGCGCCCTGCGACGTCACGCGAAGGGCGGAGTTCCCGAGAACAAAACGTTCCGGCCCGTCCAGCACGTCGCTCAGCGTCGCGGCCCGCGTCCCCACGAAGACCGGCGCGATCACGGCCAGCAGACAGCGCAGCACGAGCAGCCCGGCGACCGGAACGCCGGGCAGCGCCAGCCCGACGGCGCAGCAGGCGCAGACCAGATCACAGACGACGAGCACACGCCGGGCGGGAAACCGGTCGGCGACCGCCGACAGCACGGTGCCGCCGGCCACGTACGGCAGCAGCCCGAGCGCGAACGTCAGCGCGCTGAGCAGCGGCGATCCGGTGAGCCGGTACACCAGCACCGACAGCGCGAGCTCGCAAACCACGGTGCCGAGCATCGAGAGGGCGTGCGCGAGGAGAACCGCTCGGAACTCACCGACCGCGAGCACGGCCCGATATCCGAGGACCATGGCCGCAGCGTGCTGGCGTCGATGGGCGCCACCTAGTCTTTCGTCGGGAGGCGAATCACCGATGCCGCTACGCCTACGCTTCGCCGACGAAGATCTCTTACGGTGCCGTTTCGCAGTGTCGCCGCTGTGCGAGACGCACGAGGCGGTGCGGACGCTGCTCCGACCGTCGCGGCACGGCTACCACCACAGCTGGCTCCGCCGGTCCCGGCGGGTGCTGTCCGGCTTGGACCTGGCACCGCTCACACTGCTGATGCCGGCACGCGGCTACACGCCGGACTTCCTCGGTCCGCCGCCGGCTGCGCCTCTCGGCCGGGTGGCCGACTTCAGTGCTGAGATCGACGCTCTGCGCGGCACCGATCCGGACCTGGCCTTCCAGGAAATGACCAGGTCGTTCGCCAGTTGCGGCGCGGACCCGGAGACCCCGGCGCGGCGTGCGTTGCTCGCCGACCCGGCAGCCGCCGTCCACGCGCTGGCCGACGCCACCGAGCGCGCCTGGCACACGCTGGTGGCCGCGGACTGGTCTCGCCTGCGCGGCGTGCTGGAGGCCGACATCGCCGACCGGTCGCGCCGGCTCGCCGAGGGCGGCTTGCGGGCGCTCTTCGACGACCTCCATCCCGACGTCAGCTGGGCCGACGGGACGCTCTCGCTGCGCAGCGGCAGCACGGTGCTCGACCAGGAGCTCGCCGGGCAGGGCCTGCTGCTGATGCCGAGCGTCTTCGCCTGGCCGGACACGATCAGCGGATTCGCACCACCGTGGCAGCCGACCGTGATCTATCCCGCCCGTGGCATGGCGCGCACCTGGCAGACGCCACCCCGGCCACCGTCGGACGCGCTCGCTCGTCTGCTCGGCACCAACCGGGCCGCGCTGCTGTCCGGGCTGGAGGAGCCGACGTCCACGACGACGCTCGCCAGGCTGCACGGGCTGGCTCCGTCCACGGTGTCCGCGCACCTGGCCGTATTGCGCGACGCCGGCCTCGTCAGCGCGCGGCGGCAGGGTCACGAGGTGCTGTACCGACGGACCCAGCTGGGAGCTGACGTCACCTCGTCGGCTCGCATTTCGTCATATCAGTGACCCCACCCCCGCATCTGGTTCTGCAGCGCCTCGACGTCCAGCAGCGACCACACCTGGCTGATGCGGTCGTCCCGGAACCGGTAGAACACGTGCTCGGTGAACACGACCCGGGCCCCGGTCGGCGCCAGGCCCCGGAACGGTTCCCGCGGAGTGCAGTCGAAGCGCAACCGGCAGGCGACGACGTCGCCCTCCACGATCAGGTGCATCACCTCGAAGTACAGGTCGGGGATCCGGCGGACGTCGTCCTCGAGCAACGCGCGGTACTGCCCGGAGGTCATCGACACGTCGTTGTAGGTGAGGTCCTCGCAGACGAACGTCAGCAGGTCGTCGAAACGACGGTGGTTCAACGTCGCGATGTAGTTCGTGTAGTGGCTCCGCAGGTCGAGCGTCGACATCTCGCGACCCCATTCCGGCTTTCCACGGACAGCGCTGAGATACCCGGCTCAGGCGCGGAGGAACGTCAGCACCGCCCGCACGCGCCGGTGCTCGCGCTCGTCGGGGGCCAGGTCGAGCTTGGTGAAGATCGACCGGATGTGCGCCTCCACGGTCTTGATCGCCAGGTGCAGCTCGTCGGCGACCGCTGCGTTCGACAGGCCCTGCGCCATCAGTGCGAGGACCGCGCGTTCGCGTCCGGTCAGCGAGTCGAGCGGGTCCCGCTCGCGACGTCGTGCGACCAGGCGGGTCACCAGCTCCGGGTCGATGACGGTCTGCCCGCCGGCGACCCGCCGCAGGTCGGCGCCGAACGCGGCGAGGTCCGAGACCCGATCCTTGAGCAGGTAGCCGACGCCACCGTCGAACTCGGTGATCAGCCGGAGGGCGTGGTGCACCTCGACGTACTGCGAGAGCAGCATCAGTCCTACGGCGGGCGTGCTCGCCCGGATCGCCGCCGCCGTCTCGATGCCCTCGGCCGAGAAGCCCGGCGGCATGCGCAGGTCGATCACCGCCACGTCGGGCGGGTCGCGGCGGACCAGGTCGAGCAGCCGAGGCCCATCGCCGGCCTGACCGGTCACGACGAAGTCGATCTCGGTGAGGATCCTGGCCAGGCCTTCCCGCAGCAGCACTGCGTCGTCGGCGAGCATCACCCGCACGGGATCACCGTCCGCACTTGCGTGCCGGTCGGCTCGCTGTTGATGACCAGGCGAGCGTCGAGGAGCGCCAGCCGGTCGGTGAGGCCCTCCAGCCCGCTGCCGGGTCGCACGACCGCACCGCCGATCCCGTCATCGGCCACCTCCAGGACGAGCCCGTCGTCGGTCAGCTCGGCGCGCACGGTGACCAGGCCGGCTCCGGCGTGCTTCGCGACGTTGGTCAGGCACTCGCTCAGCACGAAGAACGCCGTGGCCTCGACTTCGGGCGCCAGGCGCCGGCCGACGTCCACGGTCAGGCGGACCGGCACCGCTGATCGGTCGGCCAGAAACTCCACGGCGGCCACCAGACCGTCCTGGGTCAGCACTGCCGGGTGAAGCCCGCGTGCGGTCTCCCGCAGCTCAGCGGTGGCCTCCAACAACTGGACGCGTGCGGCCTCGGCCTTGGCGCTGAGCTCCGCACTGCCCTGCGCCGTCGCCAGCCGGACGAGGCTGCCGAGCTCGAACGCCACGGTCACCAGGCGCTGCTGGACGCCATCGTGCAGATCGCGCTCGACGCGCCGCCGCGCTGCGTCGCCGGCAGCCACCAGACGCTGTGCGGTCGCGCGCAGCTCCAGGATCAGCCCGGCCTGCGCGGCGAGGTCACCGACCAGCCGCCGCTCAGCGGTCGAGAGCACTTCCCCGGGCGGCTTGGTGACGGTGAGGGCGCCCCGGAACCGTCCGTCGTGGACCACCGGGGTGGCCTGCAGCTCGGTCAACGCCCGCGGCGCAGCCGGGAGCGTTGAAGCCGGCCACGCGGACACCGCGCGCAACTCGTCGGGCGGACCGGTCCACAGCACCACCTGACGGGCCCTGGCTCCGTCCGCGATCGTCGCGCAGACGCCGTCGAGCAGGCCACCCGCCGGGGCTGCGAGGTGAGCCGACAACCGGGACAGAGCCTCGTACGGGGTGGCGCGACGCCCGTAGACGAGCCGGTCCGCGGCGCGCTGCACCCGTTGTCGCAGCGGCTCGAACGCCACCGCGACCACCGCGGTGGCGACCAGCGAGAGCATCGTGCCCTGGCCATCGAGCAACTGTCCGACGCCCGCGACGACCACGATGTAGCCGAGCGTCACGGCGACGGCCATCGTGCCGAACACCAGCGTCCGGTTGATGACCGGGTCGATGCCGTAGAGGTGGTACTTCAGGATCGCGGCACCTGCGGCGACCGGGATCGCCGGAACAGCCAGCACGCCGGGTAACGGCGACCGCAGGAGGACCAATCCCCCGACCATGATCAGCGCGGTGGCCGCGCCGGTGAAGACCACCCAGCGCACCTGGCGAGCCTCGTCGCTCGGCGCGCGCGCCAGGCGGACCACCAGGCACACGACGCCGGCCAGCTGGAAGAGCAAGTACGCCACGGCGCGGGCCACGTCGTAGAAGGCAGTGGCGCCCGCACTTCCCGGAAGGCTCAGCGGATGCGGCGCGACGAGCTCGGTGCGCGCGTACTCGACCGGCCACAGCGCGGACACCACGGCGAGCACGAGCCCGGCGACCGCGAGTACGACGACCACCGGCCGCCAACCCGGCGACGGCAGCCGTCCGGTGGGGAAACACATCAGCGTGACGCCGACCAGGACCAGCACCAGCGGCAGCGGCCACACGCCGAACCAACCGATCCAGGACGCACCGGGCAGCGGGCCGGGGTGCAGGCCGTACTGGCGTCCGGCGAACATCAGCGCGTGCGTGACCCCGACAGCGACGAACAGCCACCCCTCCCGGTTGCCCGGTCGCTGCCTGGTCACGTACAGACCGACCGTGGTGAACGCGACCGCGATCAGACCGTTGTGCAGATTCCCGAGGTGCACGCCCAGCGCAAACCCACCGACGACCAGCCCGGACGTGACGGCACCGATCGCCGGGCCGAGTAGTGCGGTCCGGGCCATGTCGGCATCGTGGCAGAGCCGTACGGCAAGCGGATCAGTGCTGACCCTGCACAAGTCCAGGGGCTGCGCTGATGCTGTAGAACGCCGTGGCGACCAACGTCAGGAACGCTCACCGCCGCCCTCTCGAAGGAGTCGCCATGAGGTCAGTTCCGGACTCACCCGTCGACCGGATCCTCACCGCTTCCCTGGTCGTCGCACCGTTGCTCCTGCTGCTCACCGACGTCCTGTACGCGCTCCGCGGTTGGGACGACTCCGGCGCCGCGATCGTCCACGTCCTGGGCTCGGCCGCGTTCCTACTCGTCCTGCTCCGTGTCCTGACGGTCACCGGCGGCGGCGCCTTCGGCGCTGCCTTGCTGATCGTGGGCGTGCTCGGCGGCGCGGGGAACATCGGCTACGGCTTCAACTCGATCCACGTCTCGCTCGGCGACACCGACCTGAATGACGCCTCCGGCGCTGCTGCGCTGATCAAGGTGCTCGGGCTCTGCTTCCCGCTGACGTTGCTGCTCATCGGCCTGGCCTACCGCCGCAGCCAGGCGCCGTGGATCGTCGCGCTGCTGGTGCTCGCGGCGGTGGTCTGGCCGATCGCCCACATCGCCAACCTCGGCTGGCTCGCGGTCCTGGGGAACGTCCTGATCGTCGTCCCGCTCGCCGCAATCGCCGCACCGACCCGCGCGCGGGTCCTCGAACCTGCCGCCGTCGACTGACGCGCCACCCGATCGACCCCCGTGCCGCCGCGCGGGGGTCTCGTCCTCGCCCGCGTTGCGGGCTAGCGTCGTTCCATGCAGACGACGACGCTGTCGGGGACGCTGGTGCGCCTGCGTGTGGCGACCGCGGACGACGTACCGGCACTGGCCGCGATCCGGTCGAAGCCCGAGGTGTACGACCGGTGGCGCGGCGGTGAGGACCTGACCGGCACGGTGGCCGGGGAACTGACCGAAGACGACGTCGTCGTGCTGGCCGTCCAATTCGAGGACCGCGTCGTCGGCGCCATCCAGTGGGGCGAGGAGGAGGACCCGGAGTACCGGCACGCCAGCATCGACATCTACCTGGATCCCGCGGTCCACGGTCGTGGCCTGGGCACGGACGCCGTCCGCACGCTCGCCCGGTATCTGATCGACGAGCGCGGTCACCATCGGCTGGTGATCGATCCGGCCGCCGACAACGAGGCGGCGATCCGGTGTTACGCGAAGGTCGGTTTCCGTCCGGTCGGTGTCATGCGTCGCTACGAGCGCGGCCCGGACGGCGGCTGGCACGACGGGTTGCTGATGGATCTCCTCGCCGAGGAACTGGCCTGAAGTGTCACACCCGCGTTCTACGGTCGGGCCATGACTTGGAAAATCGAACTCGTTCCCATTCCGGTGACCGACGTCGACCGCGCCAAGGCGTTCTACGTGAGCGTCGGGTTCAACGCCGACCATGACCACAAGGTGCACGAAGGCCTGCGGTTCGTGCAGCTGACGCCGCCCGGGTCGGCATGCTCGATCGTGATCGGCGACGGCGTCACCGAGCTGGCTCCCGGCACGCAGGAGATCCAGGTCGTGGTCCCCGACGCCGAGGCCGCGCGCGCCCAGTTGCTCGACGCCGGTGCCGAGGCGAGCGAGGTCGACGTCCAGCCCTGGGGCAACTTCGTGTACTTCCGCGATCCCGACGGCAACAAGTGGTCGCTCCAGGCGATCCCGTCCCGCCCCAACGGCTGATCCGCCGGGGCGCCCTAGAAGTGGCGTCAGGAGTCGCGTTCCGCGGGAGGGTCTGCGTCGACCTTCGAGTGGAGGACCGCGCGGGCTTGTTCGGCAGCGCGGATGAGGGCTTCGGTGACGAAGTCGAGGAAGCGGGCGGTGTTCTCCAAACGGGTGCCGGCAGGCGTGCCGACCCCCAGAATGTTGACGCCCTTGCGTGCGGTTTCGACGAGTAGCGCGTTGTCCTTGGCGCTGCGGATCATCGACTGGTACCAGAGGTCATCGTCGACGACGTAGCGCTCGCGGCGGCGCTCGTCGCGGACCCGGCGAACGAGTTCGAGGCCCTCCAGGAGCGCGACCGCCTTGGAGACCGACGCCGGGCTGACCTGCAGACGCTGGGCCAGTTCGGACGCGGTGAGGCTGCCGGAGTCGGTGGTGTAGAGGCAGGACAGCACCCGGGCCATCATCTTGGGCAGGCCTGAGGTCATGTAGACGGTGGTGAGCGTCTCCTCGTACTCGCGGACGGCCTCGGGGTCGCGTCCGTGGACCTGCGGAAGCGCTTGCCTCTCCGCAGGTGTCGCCTGACGGCGCCGGTGCGTGCGCTGCTGGGTAGCGCGCTGGGCCAGGTCGGCGCGGTAGCCGGTAGGGCCGCCGTTGCGCATCACTTCACGCGTGATCGTCGAGGTCGGCCGATCGAGGCCGCGAGCGATCTCGGCATAGGCGAGGCCGTCCGCTAGTCCCAGCGCGATCTGCTGGCGTTCCTGCTGGGTGAGTCTGCCTCCCGGCATCGCGGTTCCCCCTCGGTGTTCGGTGAGGCCTCCAACATAGCGTTCACTCTCATCCTATTGCAACGCTATTCGCCTCTCGTTGCGTTACCTTACAGGATCGTTGCAACAATATTTAGGCTCTGAGCTGCTGTTTTATCGATGTGGCGCAACTTCGTTGTTGCCTGATCTTTGAACGCAACGTAGCTTTTGCGTTGTCGGAAACACCGGCAAGCAGCCACACCGAGGAGCCCACGATGACCACGTTCGCCACCCCCGCCCCGATCGCCGCCGAGCTGAACGTCCCCGCCGGCCGGGTCCAGTTCGTCGCCGCTGACCGGACCGACACCACGGTCGAGGTCCGGCCCGCCGATGCCTCGAAGAACCGGGACGTCAAGGCCGCCGAGCGGACCACCGTCGACTACGCCGACGGCGTGCTGCGGATCCAGGCCCCCGCCGGGACCAACGCACTGCTCGGCGCGACCGGGTCGGTCGAGGTCACCGTGCAGCTGCCGGCCGGCTCCCGGGTCCGGACCCACTCGGCCGCGACCGAGTTCCGGGCCATCGGACGGCTGGGCGAGGTCAGCGTCGAAGGTGCGTACCAGGCGATCACGATCGACGAAGCCACCAGCGTGCAGCTGACCGCGATCGACGGGAGCGTCGAGATCGGCCGGCTCAACGGGCCGGCGCAGATCAGCACCCAGCGCGGTGACATCCGGGTCGTCGAAGCGGCCGGGCCCGGCACCGTCGAACTGACCACCCAGTCCGGGAACATCCAGATCTCTGCCGCCGCGGGCGTCTCGGCCTCGCTTGACGCCGGGACCGGTTACGGCCGAGTCAGCAACGCGCTGAAGAACGACGGCGTCGCCGGCCTGGAGATCCGCGCCACGACCTCCCACGGCGACATCACCGCCCGCAGCCTCTGACCCGCTGCCACCTCACCAGGAGAAACCCATGACCACCCTGGCCATCGCCGCCACCGGACTCCGCAAGTCCTACGGCGACAAGACCGTCCTGGACGGCGTCGACCTCACCGTCCCCGAAGGCACCATCTTCTCCCTGCTCGGCCCCAACGGCGCCGGCAAGACCACCACCGTCCAGATCCTCTCCACGCTCACCCGCGCCGACGCGGGTGAGGTCCAGGTCGCCGGCTACGACCTCACCCGCCAGGCCGACGACGTCCGCGGCGCGATCGGCGTCACCGGCCAGTACTCCGCCGTCGACAAGTTGCTGACCGGCGAAGAAAACCTGCTGCTGATGGCCGACCTGAGGCACCTCTCCAAGCGGGACGGGCGGCAGAAGGCCAAGCAGTTACTCGAGCAGTTCGACCTCGTCGACGCCGCGGCCAAACCCGCCGGAACCTACTCCGGCGGCATGCAGCGACGACTCGACCTGGCCATGACCCTCGTCGGGGACCCCCGCCTGATCTTCCTCGACGAACCCACCACCGGTCTCGACCCCCGCAGCCGCCGCGCGATGTGGCAGATCGTCCGGGAACTCGTCCACAACGGCGTGACGATCTTCCTCACCACCCAGTACCTCGAGGAAGCCGATCAACTCGCCGACCGCATCGCACTCCTCGACCGCGGACACCTCATCGCCGAAGGCACCGCCGACGAACTCAAGCGCCGCATCCCCGGCGGCCACATCCAGCTCACGTTCGCCGACACCCACGCCCTCGACGCAGCCCGTCAGCTCCTCAGCGCCGGCACCCCCGACCCCGAGGCCCTGACCCTCCAGGTCCCCAGTGACGGCGGCGTCGCCCCCATCCGGGAGCTCCTGACCCGCCTCGACCAGCAGGACATCCACGTCGAAGACCTGAGCATCCACACCCCCGACCTCGACGACGTCTTCCTCACCCTCACCGGCCAGCCCGCTACCCCCACCGCCACGGCGGCCCAGACCACGGAGGCCCTCCGATGAGCACCCTCGCCCTCGCCGCCCACGACTCGGCCACGATGGTTCGTCGCCAGCTCAAGCGCCTGATCCGCTACCCGTCCATGACCGTGCAGCTGGTCATCACCCCGGTCATCATCCTGCTGCTGTTCGTCTACGTCCTCGGCGGAACCCTCGGCAACGGTCTGGATACCGGCGGCGGTGGGCGCGGCGCCTACGTCAACTACATTGTCCCCGGCATCCTGCTCATCACCGCGGCGATGGCCGCCACCGGCACCGCCGTCATGGTCGCCACCGACATGACCGAAGGCATCGTCGCCCGGTTCCGCACGATGCGGATCTCCCGCGCCTCGGTCCTCACCGGCCACGTCGTCGGCAGCGTGATCCAGCAGCTCCTCTCGATGGCTGCGCTCCTGGGCATCGCACTGGCGATCGGCTTCCGCCCCAACGCGTCCGCGGTCGAATGGCTCGCCGCTCTCGGGCTGCTCACCCTCTTCGCCGTCGCGATCACCTGGCTCTCGGTCGCCCTCGGGCTGAATGCCTCCACCCCGGAAGCGGCCGGCAACGCGCCCATGCCGCTGATCCTGCTGCCCTTCCTCGGCAGCGGCTTCGTCCCCACCGACTCCATGCCCACCGTCCTGCGCTGGTTCGCCGAGTACCAGCCCTTCACCCCGATCATGGAAACCGTCCGCGGCCTGCTGCTCGGCACCCCGATCGGCAACAGCGGCGCGATCGCCGTCGCCTGGTGCGTCGGACTCGCCGCGGTCGGCTACCTCTGGGCCAAGAAGACCTTCAACAAGGCCTGACCGTGAACGGGCCGAACAGGGCCGCCAGACCCCACCGGGGTCCGGCGGCCCTGAGCCTTTTCCGCCCGCTGTTAGGTCCGCCTCCCGGACAGTCCGAGCATCTCCGGGCGGCGCGCGAACCGGAGCCAGTGCTCACCGGGGTCGGCGACCAGTCGCCGGGCACCGAGGTCCAGCAGGCCGCCCACGCTGTCGACCTCGGCGACCAGGCTGCCGTCGTCCACCCGGTGCAGCTTCTGGTGCACCCGTCCGGTGCGCCCGCCCGGCCAGTCGAACTCGCACGAGACGTCGACCGCGTGCCCGAGCCGCAGCTCCCGGCGGAACCGAACCATCGTCTCCAGCGTCACCGGCCCCAGGCCGGCGCGGCGGACCTCGTCGAGGTCCACGCCGGCCGCCTGGAGCAGCGACCAGCGGGCGTGGTCGGCGTACTGGAGATACACCGCGGTCGTGACGTGCCCCTGTGTGTCCAGCTCGTAGGCCCGAACCTCGACCCGAACCATGAACGCTTCGGTCGTCGTCACTACGCACCCCCGTCGTCGAGGTCGTCGCCGTGCGTGACGACCAGATCGACCACCGCGTCGAGGTGGCGAAGAAACCGGTCGCCGGTCGGATCGACGGTGATCTGCTGATCCACCAGTCCCTTCACGACCGCGGTCAGGACGTCGACATGGGCCCGCCCGACCACGCCGACCTCGGCGAGTGTGCGCCGCCAGACACCGAAGGTGACGCGGGCCAGCTCACGCGCTTCCGGCGATGGCGTGAAACCGGGGACTGTGCGCTGGGCCATCAGCTGGTACCGCTGCGGGTTCTCGACGCAGAATGCGGCGAACGCGGCCGCCGCGGTGCGCACGTCGTGCGGCCTGTTCGCTGCCAACTCGTCCAACCGGGTGCGGAAGTCCTCGTGCCCCTGCCGGTACAGCGCGTCGTACAGCTCCTGCTTGCTGGGGAAGTACCAGGCCAGCGACTGCGGCCGCATGCCCAGCCGGGTCGCGAGCGAACGGAGCGAGATGCCCGCGAGGCCGTCGAGTTCGGCTGATTCCCACGCGGCGGTGAGGATCTCGGTGAGCGTCTCCTGACGGCGCCGAGCCACCCTGTCGGTGACAGTTTTCTCTGTCATAGACAGGGAGAGTACGGCGTTCGACGGGCGGCGTCTACGGAAGCGCGTCCCGCGCTGCGCGGGCGACTTCCTCGTCGTGGGGTCGGCCCAGCGCACGGGCCAGCGCGATGACCCGGTCGAGCAGCACCAGCGCCTCGTCGTCGCGTCCCGCCACCCGGCAGGTCTCGGCGTAGCTGTGCAGGACGTCGATCTCCAACTGGACCTCGGCCAGCGGTTCCAGCAGCTCAGTGGCCCGCCGGTGGTGCTCGATCGCCTCGTCGTACGACCCGGTGATCCGCAGTGCGATGCCGAGGGCGTTGTGACACCACGCCTGGTTGTGCGGCAGTTCGGACACCTGCAACGCCTCGCGGAGCGTCCGCAGCGACTCCGCCGGGTCGTCCGGCGCCAGCGCGAGCCCCAGCGTCACCAGGCCGGCGACCCGAGCGGGCCCCGCGGCCCGAGCAACGGACGCCCGAGCGAGCTCGACGGCCTCACCGGGCCGTCCGAGGTGGAGCGTCACCCACCCCTCGAAGGCCAGCGCTTGGGACTGCCCGGCCGTGTTTCCCACCTTCTCGAACAGCTCGCGTGCCCGCCGGAAGTGCGCCTGTGCCGCTTCGAGGTCACCGAGATCGCGGCGCACGAAGCCGATCCGCAGCGCCAGCGCAGCGGCGACGTCGTCACCGGAAGGCCCAGCCTGCTCGGCCAGCTCGTACGCGGCGAGCGCCTCGGTGAGGCGCCCGGCGGCGGCGCGGGCGTAACCGAGGTCCGCGAGCAGCGCGGCCCGCTCCTGGTCGCGGCCGAGTCGTGCCGCGGCGGCCGCTCCCGCCTCCAGCATGCGCGCCTGGTCGTCGGTTCCGCGGTGCCGGAAGAACCAGACCCGCATGGCCTGCGGCAGCCCGGCCACCACCTCGTCCAGCCCGAGCCGCACCGCGGCGTCGAAGGCCGCGACCAGGTTGACGTACTCGAGGTCGAACCACTCCATCGCCCTCGCCGGATCGCCCGCCGACGGCTCCCTCCGCTGCGGCGAGGGCAGCGCGCGATCGTGGGTGACGGCCTGCGCCAGGTAGTGCCGCAGGACCCGCTGCACGGCGGCCTCGGCCTGCGGCGACGGCTCTTCGTCGGCGGCGAGGGCAGACGCGTACTGCCGGATCAGGTCGTGCATCCGGTAGCGCCCTGGCGCGAGTTCCTGGACGAGATGGGCGTCGACCAGCTCGTCCAGCACCGCTTCCAGCCGGCCGGGCGCCAGGTCGACGAGCGCGCCCGCGGTCACCGCGTCGAAGTCGGCGCCCGGCAGCATGCCGAGGAGCCGGAAGACGCGGCGCTGCACCGCGTCGAGCTGCTGCAGTGACATGCCGAACACGGCGTCGAAGCGACCGGCGGAGTCCCGCAGGCGCTCGGCCAGGACCGCCACCGTCCACCCCGGACGGTGCCGCAGCCGCGCACCCGCCATCCGCAGCGCCAGCGGGAGCCCACCGCACTGCTGCAGTACCTGGTCCACCCCGACGGCATCACCCAAAGCCAACCCCGCCGCCCGGCCGAACAGGCTCGCCGCGTCACCGTCGGCCAGCGGCGCCAGGGATACCGGCGGCACCCCGTCCAGGCTCACCAGCCGGTGCCTGCTGGTGATCAGCACCGCGGACTTCCCGGCGCCGGGCAGCAGCGGGCGCACCTGCTCCGCGTCGACCGCGTTGTCGAGCACGACGAGCGCACGGCGTCGGGACAGCTCCGACCGCCAGAGGGCCGACCGTTCAGCCGCGCCGGGCGGTGGATGCGTGACGTCCAGCGCGATCAACAGCCGGCCGAGCGCAGCCGGTGGCTCCAGCGGCTCCTGACCCGGGGTGAAGCCCTGCAGGTCGACGTAGAGCCCGCCGTCCGGATACGCCGGGGCGAGCCGATGAGCCACGTGCACGGCCAGGCTGGTCTTGCCCACGCCCCCCATGCCGTCGATCACGACCGCGCCCGCGGTGCGCAGCAGCTCTTCGACCTGCGCGGCCTCCGCGTCCCGGCCGGTGAAGTCGAACAGGTCGGCAGGCAGGTCGTTGCGACGCGGCGCGGGTGCCGCGCCGGCCTTGTTCGCCTCGGCCCACACCGCTCGCAGCGGCCGGGGGTCACGGCCCACGACCCGGCACAGCGCCACCACGGCGTCCCACGGCGGCACGAGCCGGCCGGTCAAGTACCGCGACAACGACGAGCTGCTCAGCCCCGAATCGCGGGCGAGGGCGCGCAGACTCAGCCCGCTCAGCTCCTTGATCCGAGCGAGCTGAGCCACCAGTCGCTCCTGCGGGCCGGCCACGTGAAACACCGTAGCGTCCCGGCCCGCGGCAACGGATCAGCACGATATCTGCCCTGGTCAGAGCATTTCCGGCTGTCCCACGGTGTCCCACGGACCACGCGGGGACAGACCCGCCGCTGATCAGATCACCCCTGTCAGCGAGACCGACGAACTCAGCGACACCGACGAAGGAGAGAACGATGACCACCGAGCGCATGCCGAACCCAGCGGCTCTGCTCCCCGAGGCCATGGACGCCCTGATGGCTCTCAACCGGGTCATCTCCGGAGCCGGGGTCGACGGCAAGCTACTGGCGCTCACTCACCTGCGGGCCAGCCAGATCAACGGCTGCAGCCCGTGCGTGGCCGGGGGCGCCCAGCAGGCCCGCAGGCACGGCCTGTCCGCGGAGCAGGTGGACACCGTCGCCGCCTGGCGGGAGACGCCCTGGTTCAGCGACGAGGAACGTGCCGTGCTGGCTCTGGCCGAGGCCGTCACCCGGCTCGCCGACCGGCCCGATCCGGTCCCGGACCAGGTGTGGGACGTGGCCGCCACGCATTTCGACCAGAAGGAACTGGCCGCGCTGCTGCTGAACATCGCGGTCACCAACACGTTCAACCGGCTCAACGCACCGACCCGCCGGCAAGCCGGCGCCTGGTAATCCCCCGAACCCTGAGAGAGGAACCACTGCCATGACCACCACGCAGAAGTACGACGGCTTCACCGACGACGAGCGCGACGCGATGAAGCAGCGCGCCAAGGAGCTCAAGACCCGCGCCCGCCGGGGCGCCAAGGCCGACACCGAGAGCGACGTGCTCGCGAAGATCGCCGAGATGTCGGAGTCCGACCGCGCGATCGCCGAGCGGCTGCACACCGTGATCAAGGCCGCCGCGCCGGTGCTCACCCCGAAGCTCTGGTACGGGATGCCTGCCTACGCCCGCGACGGCAAGGTCGTCTGCTTCTTCCAGAGCGCCGCGAAGTTCAAGACGCGGTTCGCGATGCTCGGCTTCAGCGACGAGGCGAACCTCGACGACGGCACGATGTGGTCGACCTACTTCGCGCTGACCGAGCTGGACGCCGACAACGAGGCCAGGATCAGCGCGCTCGTGAAGCAGGCCGTGAGCTGAACTCGCACGTGATCGGGGTATCGGGCCCGCCCGGTACCCCGATCAGCGGTGATCGAGGTAGCTGAGCACCGCGAGGACCCGCCGGTGGTGATGGGCATCCGGCGGCAGGCCGAGCTTGCCGAACATCGTGTTGATCACGTTGCTGACGGACTTCTCGGTGATCACCAGACGCTCCGCGATCGCCCCGTTCGAGTGTCCCTCGGCCATCAGCCGCAGTACGTCCCGTTCCCGGCTGGTCAGTGCGCCGAGCGTGTCCGGTCCGCGGAGCAGTTGCGCGACGACGTCCGGATCCATGACCGTGCCACCGTCCGCGACGGTCCGGATCGCGTCGACGAACTGACGGACCTCACCGACCCGATCCTTGAGCAGGTACCCGATCGCGCCGGCCCGGTCGGCGAGCAACTCGCGCGCGTAGAGCCGTTCGACGTACTGCGAGAGGATCAGGATCGGTAGTCCGGGAACCGCGCGCCGGGCGGCGAGCGCGGCGCGTATCCCCTCGTCGGTGAACGTCGGGGGCAGCCGGACGTCGAGCACAGCCACGTCCGGCCGGGCGTTGATGATCTCCTCCGCCAGCCGGGTGCCGTCCGGCGTCGCCGTGGCCACCTCGAAGCCGTAGACGCTCAGCATCCGGGTCAGCCCGTCCCGCAGTAACACCTGGTCTTCGGCGATCAGGACACGCACGGCAGCTCCATCTCGATCTCGGTCGGTCCGCCCAGCGGGCTGTGCACGCTCAGCGAGCCGTCAAAAGCCGACAGCCGACGCCGGATGCCGAGCAGGCCGGTACCCGCGGTGGGATCCGCGCCACCGCACCCGTCGTCATACACGCTGATGCGTAACGCCTCGCCGGCGTCGATCAACGTCACCAGCACGTGGGACGCGGCGCCGTGCCGGATCGCGTTGGTCACGGTCTCGGCGATCGCGAAGTACGCCGCGGACTCGACCGGCGCGGCCAACCGCCTCTCCAACCTCAGGTCGAGGTCGACCGGGACCGCGCTGCCCAGCACGAGAGCGCGCACGGCCTCGGCCAGCCCGCGGTCGGCCAGGATCGGCGGGTGAATTCCTCGCACGAGGTCACGCAGCTCGGTCAGCGCAGCGCCCGCACCGGCGCGGGCCTCGCTCAACATCACCTTCGCGACCGCCGGGTCGTCGTCGATGAGGTCCTCGGCGACACCGAGGTTCATCGCCATCGCCACCAGCCTGGCCTGGGCACCGTCGTGCAGGTCCCGTTCGATGCGGCGCAGCTCGGCAGCGGACGCGTCCACGGTGGCGGCGCGGTCGGTGGTCAGCCGGTCCACCTTCGCCGCGAGGTCGGCGGCTGCCGTCGGACCGAGCAGCGCTCCGGCCAGCCAGGTTTGCCCGCGGATCAGATAACGCGGAACGCGGGTGGCGACGACGACCAGGGCCACTCCGACCGGCACCAGCAGCCACGTGGTCGGCCCGGACCCTCCGACGAGTTCCAGGATGACCGGGTCGTATCCGGCTCGCTCCGGGAGGGCCGCACGCAGGATCGGCGCGGTCAGGCACTGCAACGCGGTCAACCAGAGCACGAGCGCCACCACGAAGCTCCCGGTACCGGCGACGAACTGGCAGACCAGCCAGGCCAAGTCGCGGCGAGTGGCCGGATCGACCAGCACCGCTCGCAACCGGAGGATCGGACCCGCGGGTAGCGGCCGATAGGGCACCGGGATCCCGACACGACGTCGCTGGAATCCGGCCAGCAGCCGGGAAGCCCACACCACCCCCGCGAGTAGTCCGAGGCCGATCCCCGCCGCGAGGCTCGCCGGCACCGCGGCGACGGCCAGCGCGATCAGGATCGGCGCGGGCAGCCCCAGCGCGGCGCCCGCGGCCAGCCACAACAGCTCACGCACTCGATTTCGCACGGCCTGACGGTAGGGCCCGACACCTCCGGCCGGGCAGGGTGCCAGCACCTGGGCGAACCGAGGCGTCGGCGCCCTGGGGCGCACGCGCGCTCTCGACCACTGTGGCCAATGACGGAAAGAGCTACAGGAGGCACGATGAAACGGCTAGTGCTAGCACTGGCGGCGCTGGTGACGATGATCGCGATGATGGTCGTATCGTCCGCAGCGTCCGCTGCCTCGGACGTCACGACCACCGAGGTTTCATTCACCAGCAGCGACGGCGTCACCCTGCACGGCACGGTGTTCGCCCCCCGCACCGCCACCGGGCGCCAGCCCGGCCTCGTCCTGCTCGAGGGTGCGGGCAACCGTGGCCGGTCGTACCTGCGTGCGGAGGCCGAGGCCTACGCACGTCACGGTGTCGTGACGCTGGCCTACGACAAGCGGTCGGTCGGGTATTCGCTGCTGAAGCGGGACTACGGGCTGCTTGCCGACGACGCGCTGGCGGCCGTCCGGGTACTGCGGACCCGCCAGGGCGTCGATCCCGATCGGATCGGTCTCTGGGCACTGTCCGAGGGAGCGTTCGTCGCGCCGATCGCTGCCGGTCGATCCGACGAGGTGGCGTTCGTGATCACGGTCGGGGCGGTCGGGGTCACCCCGGCGGCGCAGACCGCCTGGGCGTACGGCCCGTATCTCGAGCACGCCGGTGTCACCGGGCGCCTCGCGCGAACGCTGCAGACCACCGTGCTGGGCACCGCGATCGACGTCGGCCTGTTCCCGGAGTACGACTTCGACCCGGTGCCGGCCTGGGAGCGCGTGCGCCAGCCGGTGCTCGCCCAGTGGGGAGAGTTCGACCGTGACAGCGTGCCCAGGGAGAGCAGTCGGCTGATCCGCGAGGCGCTCGAGCGTGGCGGCAACACGCAGCACAGCGTCCGCATCGTGGCGTCGGTGAACCACAACCTGCACACGACCGCGAACGAGGGTTTCGACCGCCTGCCGACGCTGCCGGCCGGATACGCGGACGCCGAGGTGGCGTGGATCCACGATCCGTCCCGGACGCCGACAGGCGTCGAACTCGCCCCGGAGGCGCCCACGCCCGACCCGGTCGGCGCGGGAACCCGCTGGATTCTGGTCACCGGAGCAGTGATGGTCCTCGGTGGGCTGGCCTTCGGCCTGATCCGGGCCGGGCGGCTCCCGAAGGCCTTCCGGTGGCTCGCCGTGCTCGCTCCGGTCAGCGTGCTGTGGACGCTCTGCTACATGTTCTTTCTGCTGGCCTCCGCAGGCAAGGTGACCGGCCCGGTGGTCGCGGGGAGGCCGGTCGCCTGGCTGTTCACGCAACTGCTCGCCGTCGGCACCGTCGTGGCTGCCCTCGCGGTCCTGGCCGCCTGGCACCGCCCGTCAAAGCTGACATCGGCGGGGCGGATCCGGACCGGCGCCCTCACCGCGGTCGCCGCGCTCACGCTCCCCTGGACGATCTACTGGGGCCTGCTGTGGATCTGACCCGAATGGACAGGGAAGTTGCTGCGGAACACCCGCTCGGGGTCGCGATCATCCTTGACCGCCCGGAGCCGAGCGACCGCACCCGGGTGGAACGCGGCGCTGACGCTCTCCCCCGGCGCGAGGAACGTGAACGGCTTGCGTCCGCCGACGTGCGGGCCGAGGTCGGCGATCAGCTGATCCTCCCGGGCCCGAATGGCCGCCGCGGTGGCGGGCGTCGGCGCACCGAACAGGTAGATCGCATACGGCTCGGTCAACGGTCCGTGCGGACTGTCGGACGGCCCGGCCAGCGCGCCTCCCAACTGCCTGATTTGGACGCTCAGCAGCGGGTCGATCGGCGCGGCGACCACCGCCTTGAGCACCGCGTCGTCCAGCCCGGTCAGCAGCTCGCCGCGGAAGAGGCCGGGAGCGGGATCCACCGGTTCGGCGGTGATCGCGCCCACGTCGGCGATCGGAAGCAGACTCCGTCCGTCCGAGATCGGCGGACCGACCTCGTCCAGGGCGCGCAGCAGCGCTCGCCCCTCGACCGGGTCACCGAGGTAGGTGGCGTCGACCGCGACCAGCGGCGCAGCGCCCGGGAACTGCAGCAGGTCGGCCCAGACCGTGAGCTCGTCCGGCGCGTCGGTGGTGAGGTCGCGGAACGCCGCCAGCACGTCGGGTGCACGATCGGCGGGCCAGAGCACCCGCCCGCCGTACAGCGCGGGCGCCGGGTGCAGTCCGAACTCGACTGCGGTGACGATCGCGAAGTCACCACCGCCCCCGCGAAGTGCCCAGAACAGCTCGGCGTCGGTTTCGGCGGTCACCCGGGCGCGGCGCCCGTCGGCGTCGACGACGTCGAACGCGGTGACGCTGTCGGCAGCCCACCCGTACTTGCGGCCGAACCAGCTCAACCCGCCGCCGAGCGTGTAACCGACGACGCTGACCGCCGGGGAGCTGCCCGGGAGGCCGGTCAGCCCGTGTGGCCCGGCGACGGCCTGGACCTGGCCCCACGTCACGCCGGCGCCGACGCGAGCGGTGCGGGCGTCCGGGTCGACGCGCAGCTCGTCGAGCCGCCGGATGCGGAGCAGGACCACACCCTCGACGTCACCGGTGGCGCCGTGTCCGCTGGGCTGGGCCGCCACCGTCAGCCCGTGGGCGCGTGCGTGGCTGACCAGCGCGGCGACGTCGTCGGCGTCCTCGGCGTCGACCACCGCGGCCACCGGTTGTTCGACGGCGAGGTTCCACGGCCGCGCGGCGTCGGCGAAGCCGGCGTCTCCGGGCAACAGCACCCGTCCGCGGACGGCAGAGCGCAGGTTCTTCATACGGTTCTCCTCTGTTCAGGCGGTGAAGATCGCGGTCGGATCGCCGGTGAACCAGGCGTTGTCGATGCGGAGCTGCCGGATCACCCAGCGCTCGCCGTCGCGCACGAGCTCGACCTCGTAGAAGTTCTTCAGCAGCGCGAACACGCCGTGGTCGGCGCTGAGCAGGTGCTGGGCCTCGACCAGAGCGGTCAGCCGGGCGATGTCACCGTCGATCTCCACACGCGGGTTCGTGACCTGGTGGGTGGTGTCGACCCGCCCGGCGAACATTCCGAGGATCGTCGTCACGATCGTGTCCCGGCCGGACATCAGCGGCACCTGGGCGCCCCACTTGGCCGCCGTCGGCCGGAAATCCAGCTCGGCGTCCGCGGCGAACGCCGATGCGAACAGTTCCCGGTCCTTCCGGTCCTGGCCGAGACCGAAGCGGTAGAGCGCGTCGAGGATCTCGACGCGGTCGTGCAATAACGCCACGCGAGCAGCGGACATCGGTATTCCTTCGCAGGTCGATCGGTATCTCGTACGGATCAACCCTCGGACGAGCGCGGCGCCGGAACAACGCGCATCCGAGCGACAATCGTGAAGCCACGATTAACGATGCGGAGGTGCGGACATGCTGGAACGGCACGAGGTGGAGGCGTTCCTCGTCCTCGCCGAGGAGCTGCACTTCGGGCACACCGCCGAGCGGCTGCACGTCTCGACGGCCCGGATCAGCCAGACGATCAACAAGCTCGAACGGCGGGTCGGCGTGCCGCTGTTCAACCGGACCAGCCGCCGGGTGGAGCTCTCCCCCGTCGGGCGTCAGCTCTACGCGGACCTGCGGCCCGCCTGGGAGCAGATCGGCGCCGCGCTCACCAGCGCGATCGAGACCGGCCGCGGTTTCACCGGGACGCTCCGGGTCTCGTTCACCGGCGCGGCGGGCGGGCTGTTGCTGGTCGGCGTCACCGACCTGTTCCGGGGACGCCACCCCGACTGCGACGTCCAGATCCGGGAGGCGCAGATCGGGGAGCTGATGCCCTGGCTCCAGGAAGGCACCGTCGACCTGGCCCTGGCGACGCTCCCGGTCCGGGAGCCCGACATCGTCACCGGGCCGGTGCTGGTGTCCGAGGCCCGTTTCCTGGCCGTTCCGGTGGGACACCCGTTCGCCCGTCGCGACACGCTCTCCGTCGAGGACCTCGCCTCGGTCACGATGCTCCAGCTACCGGACACGCTGCCCGAGTCGATGCGCGCCGACCGCACCCCGGAGGTGACCCCGTCCGGTCGTCCGATCCGGACCGGTCGGTCGGCAGCGACGTTCCAGGAAATGATGACGCTCGTCGGCGCCGGCCACGGAGTCTTCCCGGTCGGCGCCAACGTGCGCCGCTACTACGTGCGGCCCGACATCGTCTACGTCCATCTCCAGGACGCTCCGCCGCTGCAGTGGGGGCTTCTGTGGCGCACTGACAACGCCACGGCACGCGTCCGCGCGTTCAACGACGCCGCGGTCGACCACGTGACCGCGGGCCGGTGACCCGTCGTCGAACTCACGACGGAGTAATCGGCTGGGCCCTGTAACGCTGGGGGTCCGATCCGGACAGGAAGGGGTGTCGCCCGACCCGAGGAGCACGGATGCCCCACGAACCGCACGACGAGCTCGACGCCTTGCTGGCCGCCCGCACCGGCCCGAGCACGGCCGACCTCGACACGCCGGAGATCAACGCGGCCCTGGACGCGCTCGGCGAACGCATCGTCGCCGGGAAAACCGCCGGGCCGTCGTTACGACCCCGTCGCCGCCGGGCCGTCATCGTCGCCGCGTCGGCCGCGTTGGCCGCCGCGCTCGCGGTCGGCGTCCCGGCCGCGGCCGACTGGATCGACCTGCGTACCGGCCAATTCGGTCCGCCCGGGACGACCGAGCAGGACACCAGCGAGTACCTCCGCGCCGACTCGCCGGAGATGGCGGCGCTGGTGGAGGAGTACGGCCGCGACTATCCGCTGCCGCCGGGCGGCGACTGGTCGGAAAGGCTGCAGGTCATCAGGTCGTACGCCGGTCCGGGCGAGTCCGGTCTCATCCAGGAGACCGGCGTCAGGCTGGAGCTCGCGATGGAGTCCGCCTGCCAGTGGCAGGGGTACTGGCTCGAGGGCCACGACCGCGGTGACGCCGCGCAGATGGCGCAGGCACAGCGCACTCTGGACGACATCCCCGACTGGCGGGTGCTGCGCGAACGCAGCGACGACGACGGCATCTACTACCTGAAGATCGCGAAGGCCGCTCGGCTTGGCGACGAACCGTCGGTCCGCTACCTCTACGACTTGAACTGCTCGGGCAAGATCTCGCCGACCGGCGCTCCGGTGACACCGGACCCCTCGATCAACGCGCCGGACTACCTGACCGACGCCGAACGGGCCGGCCGGTGAGCGCCGCCGAGGCGCGGACGCGCTTCGAGACGCTCTACCGTGCCCACCGCGCGCCGGTCCTCGCGTTCCTGCTGCGCCGCACGGATCAGCCCGCGGACGCCGCCGACGTGCTGGCCGAGGTGTTCACCACGGTCTGGCGCCGCATCGACGACGTCCCCGACGGGGACGCCGCCCTTCCCTGGCTGTTCGGCGTCGCTCATCGGTCGCTGGCCAACCACAGCCGTGGGCACCGGCGGCGCCTCCGGCTGGTCGACGCCTTGGCCAGCGCGCTCGGCCGCTTCACCCGGACGACGGCGGCCGGCGATCACCCGGTGTTGGACGCCGCTCTCGCCGAGCTGTCCGACGTCGATCGCACGATCGTCACGCTGACGGCCTGGGAGCAGCGCACGCCGGCCGAGATCGCCGCGATCCTCGACCTGACGCCGGGCACCGTCCGGACGCGTCTGCACCGGGCGCGGAACCGCCTGCGCACCGCGCTGGAGGAACCCTCGGCATCCCGATCGGCGGTGTGACGGAAGCGCCGTCACTCCTTGACCCCGATGTGCTCGACCGGCGGCGTGCGTAGCAGGCGACCGATCGGGAGCACGGTCGTGAGCAGCGCCAGCAGCGTCGCCCCACCGATGACCGCCGCACCACCGAGCGGCGGCACGTACGGCACCAGGTCGCCGGTCAGCGCCCGGACCACCGAGGCCAGCGTCCAGGCGGCGATCACCCCGCCGATCACCAGTGCCACGCCGAGCAGGCCCGCCTGCTCGGCGTGCACCATCCGTTTGACCTGACCCTTGGTGAGTCCGACGAGACGCAGCACGGCCAGCTCCCGGCGCCGGGCCAGCGCCGCCACCACCATCGTGTTGGCCGCAGCCAGCGCGGCGTACCCGACCAGGACGCTGATCAGCAGCTTGTTCGCCCAGGCGCTGACCGCCAGGTCGCGGGCCAGCCCGGCGGTGAGGTCGTCGCGCTGCACCAGCGCGCTGCCGGGATACCGGGCCGCCACCGCGGCGAGTGCCCGGTCGGTGTCGGCACCCGGCGCGGTCCGGATCAGGACCTGGTCGGCCGGCCCACCGACGGTCGCCGCAGCGAGCGTGAAGTCGCCGAATCCGAGGCCGCGCCGGTAGATCGCGACTACCCGCAGCTCGACCGGCGTGCCGTCGGCCAGGTGCAGGTTCGCGGTGTCACCCACGCCCCACCCCGACGAGGACGCCCGCAGGTCGGACACCGCGACTGTCCGCTCGTCCAGCGCGTCCAGGCTTCCGTCGGTGACGTCCAGGTCGACGGTGGCCGGCAGCGTGGCCGGGTCGACGGCCTGGGCTCCGGCGGCCTCGATGCCGTCCAACACCGGCGCGACCACGGTCGTACTGCGTACCGGCGTGGCCGCCTCGACGCCGGGCACCCGCCGGATCTCGTCCACCGCGGTGGCCGGCAGCCCCGCGTCCGACACCAGCGCCCGCTGGGCGAGCGTGCCGTCTCGGCGCTGGTCGACGGTGTTGCGCTCCAGGTTGTCCTGCAGGAACCAGACCGAACCGCCGAGCCCGACGGCGAGCACCAGCGCGGTGAGGACGGTCGCCGTGCCCCGGGCGTTCGCCCGCAGGTTCGCGGCCGCGAGGTACCCGCTCGATCGCCACAGCGTCCGGAGCAACGGATCGAGCAGCCGCGCGGCGAATCGGTTGATCTCCGGTGCGAGCAGGCCGACCGCGAGGACGAACAGGTAGAGCATGCCGGTCGCCGAGGACATCGCGACCAGGCCGCCGGTGCCGAGCGTCAGCGGGCCGAGGCTGGTGGCCGCGGCCAGCATCACCAGCCCGAAAACCCGCCGGACCCGGCCGCCGCGGACCGGCTCCACCGCGACCTCACCGAGTGCCTCGGTCGGCCGGATCTTGGTGACCCGACGTGCGGCGACCAGCGCCGCCACGATCGCGACGAGCGACGTCAGCAGCACCGCAGTCGGTGCGGCCACCGCGCCGGGCAGGATCGGGAACGACTCCGGGGCGAACCCCCGGTCCACGAGTTCACCGCGAGCCCACCGCGTCGCGAGGACGCCGAGCGGCAGCCCGAGCACCGCGCCGAGGCCACCGAGGAGCGCCGCTTCCGCGAGGATCATCCGCCGCACCTGGCCGGGTGTCGCGGCGATCGCGCGCAGCAGTGCCAGGTCACGGCGGCGGTGTCGCACCGCCAGCCCCACGGTGCCTGCCACGACGAACAGGATCAGCAGCACCACGTAACCGCCGAACGCGCCGCCGAGCTGAATCAGCAGGCCCTGCGCCTCCAGCTCCGCGGACGGCTCGGCCAGCCCCCGGTCGTCGCCGGTGTAGGCGCGGGCACCGACCTCGTCGGCCAGCGTCGTCAGGGCCGCTACCAGCGCGTCGCGGTCCGCGTCCGGCGCGGCGCGAACGCCCACGGCTGCGACGTGACCCGGCGTCGGATTGAGCGCAGCGGCCGTGGCGTCGGTGAAGAACACGGCGTCCGCGTCGTCGACGACGCCGGTCACCGTGAACCGGTGCAGCACCCCACCGATCAGCAGGTCGACGGACTCTCCGGGCCGCAGGCCCGCGTCAGAGAGCGTGCTGCCGATGACGATCTCGTTGTCAGCCGACGGGCGGACGCCAGTGGTCAAGCCGTACCGGCCGAGCGCCGCGCTGCTCCAGCCGTGGCCGAGCGAGGGCACCGACCCGGCGAAGACCGGGATCGCCGTATCACCGACCACACTCTCGACGCCCGGAAGCTTCCCGACGTTGGCGACCAACCGCTCCGGAACCGCACCACCGCCCGGCAGCCGGACGGTGCTCGTCGTCGATTCCCCATCGAACTCCTCGACCGTGCGGACGATCTCCGACCGGGCGAGGACGACGTCGGCCGCGGCGTACCGGTGCGGCTCGGCCCGATACCGCAGCCCGGACTCCACGAATGTGCCCAGGCTCATCAGGAGCGCGACGCCGGAGGCGAGCGCGACCAGCGTCGCGACCGCGCTGCCCCAGCGGTACCTCACCATGCGTGCGGCGAGCGCGATCATGAGTCGGCCCCCTGCATCGTGCGGCGTCGGCCCAGCGACCCGAGGACCTCGGCGATCCGTACGGCGCCCGGCTGCGGCAGGTCCTGCACGATCCGGCCGTCCGCGAGCACCAGCACCCGGTCGGCGTACGAGGCCGCCACCGGGTCGTGGGTCACCATGACGACGGTCTGCGCGTGGGCATCAACCAGCGACCGCAGCAGGCCCAGGACGTCGGCCGCGGTCTGGGTGTCGAGCGCGCCCGTCGGTTCGTCGCAGAAGATGACGTCCGGCCGTGTCACCAGCGCCCTGGCGATCGCCACCCGCTGCTGCTGGCCACCGGAGAGCTCGGCAGGGCGGTGCGTCAACCGCTCGGTGAGCCCGACACGGTGCACGACCTCGGCCAGCCAGGCCCGGTCGACGCGCGTGCCTGCCAGCCGGGACGGCAGCACGATGTTCTCCTCGACCGTGAGCGCGCCGAGCAGGTTGAACGCCTGGAAGATGAAGCCGATCCGGTCCCGGCGCAGCTTGGTCAGCTTCGTCTCGGAGAGGCCGGACAGCTCGGTTTCGCCGAGCCACACCCGGCCGGAGGTCGGGCGGTCGAGCCCGGCTGCGGTCTGCAGCAGCGTGCTCTTGCCCGATCCGGACGGGCCCATCACCGCGGTGAACGTGCCGCGACGGAACGCCGCGTCGACGCCGGCCAGCGCCGAAACACGCTGCCGGTCGGTGCCGTACACGCGGGTCAGCTGCTCGACCCGAACCGCGACGGGCCCGTTCTCGTACTGGCCAATAGGGACGGACATGGCTCGCCTCTCCGGAGTTCGCGCTGCTCAGCTGGTATGCCGAGAACGCTAGGAGCGGGACGAGCCGGGAACCATGAAGCCTGCGGGCGAACCGAGGTACAGCAGGCGCTACCCCGCGAAAAAAATTCCTCCCCGGCAGAGTGTCGAGAACGCGGAGCCGGCTCCGTCCCTGGTGCGTCAAGAGTCAGAACGCCACGAAGGAGAGCATCATGGCCAAGTACCTGCTGCTGAAGCACTACCGAGGCGCGCCGGCACCGGTCAACGACGTGCCGATGGAGGAGTGGACGCCGGAGGAGGTCTCCGCGCACATGCAGTACATGACCGACTTCGCCAACCGCCTTCAGAGCACCGGTGAGTTCGTGGACAGCCAAGCGCTCTCGTCGGAGGGCACGTTCGTCCGCTACGACGGGGAGGGACGGCCGCCGGTCACCGACGGGCCGTTCGCGGAGACCAAGGACCTGATCGCCGGCTGGATGATCATCGACGTGGATACCTACGAGCGGGCGCTCGAACTGGCCGCCGAGCTGTCCGCGGCTCCGGGTGCGGACGGGAAGCCGATCCACGAATGGCTCGAGATCCGTCCGTTCATGTCTGCGGCGCCCACGGTCACTGAATGAACGAGTCGCTGCTGCGGGCGCTCGTACCCGCGGTGATCGGCATCCTCGTCCGTCGTGGCGCCGACTTCTCGGCGGCCGAGGATGCCGTGCAGGACGCCCTGATCGAAGCCGTTCGCGGATGGCCGGACGATCCGCCGCGCGACCCGCAGGGCTGGCTGGTCACCGTGGCCTGGCGGAAGTTCCTCGACGCCGCCCGGGCCGACGCCTCCCGGCGGCAGCGCGAGGAGGTCGTCGATCGGGAGCCTCAGCCCGGCCCCACCGAGGCAGCGGACGACACGCTCCAGCTGTACTTCCTCTGCGCGCACCCGTCGTTGACGCCGGGGTCGGCCGTGGCGCTCACGCTGCGCGCGGTCGGCGGCCTGACCACGCGCCAGATCGCGCAGGCCTACCTGGTGCCGGAGGCGACGATGGCCCAGCGGATCAGCCGGGCCAAACGCACGGTCTCCGACGTCCGGTTCAACCAGCCGGGCGACGTCGCCACCGTCCTGCGCGTGCTGTACCTGGTCTTCAACGAGGGCTACTCCGGCGACGTCGACCTCGCCGCCGAGGCGATCCGGCTGACCCGCCGGCTGGCGGCCGTGGTCGACCACGCGGAGGTGGCGGGCCTGCTCGCGCTGATGCTGCTGCACCACGCACGCCGCCCGGCTCGGACCGGCGCCGACGGCAGGCTCGTTCCCCTCGCCGAGCAGGACCGCAGCCGGTGGAACACCGGCCTGATCGCCGAGGGCGTCGCCATCCTCCAGGCCGCGCTCGCCCGCGACCGACTGGGCGAGTTCCAGGCCCAGGCGGCGATCGCCGCGCTGCACGCCGACGCCCCGACCGCCGCGGAGACCGACTGGGTGCAGATCGTCGAGTGGTACGACGAGTTGGTGCGCCTCACCGACAGCCCGGTGGCCCGCCTCAACCGGGCCGTCGCGGTCGGCGAGGCCGACGGCCCGCGCGCCGGTCTGGCCGCCCTCGCGGACCTCGACCCCGCCCTGCCCCGCTACACCGCCGCCGCGGCCTACCTGCACGAACGCGACGGTGACCGGGTCACCGCCGCACGGCTCTACGCCGAAGCCGCCCAATCGGCCCCCAACCTCGCCGAACGCGGCCACCTCACGCGACAGGCCGCCCGGCTCAACGCTCAGCTGCGCCGTTGAGCCCTGCGAGGCTCCAACGGTGGTTAACATCGTTCGGGTGATTACCGTTACCCGGGGTGTAGCGGCGGTCGCGCTGGCCTTGACGGTGCTGGCCGGCTGCGCCGATCCGGACGCACCGTCTGGCACGGCGAGCAGGCCCGCCGCGTCGCCGTCGACCGAGCAGCACGCCACGCCGACGCCACCGGCGGCCGCTGCGCAGCAGAACCGTGCCGGGGCCGTCGCGTTCACCGAGCACTGGTTCGCGCTGCTCAGCTACGCGATCGAGACCGGAAACACCAAGCAGCTGCGCGCCGCCAGCGACCGGGCCTGCCGCGTGTGCACGCAGGCGATCACGGACATCGAGCGTGCCTACGGCGACGGTGGTTCGATCCACGGCGGCGCCTACACGGTTCGGGAAGCGACCACATTCGAGGACTTCGCCGGCCGGTTGATGACCGTCGCGGTCTTCTACGACCGCAGCCCTCGGGAGGGCATGAGCCCGCTCGGCGTCCCGCGCGGACGCCAGGAAGGCGCGGCCCTCGCGTCCTGCGACGCCCGGCTGCAGTGGAGCGGTAGCGGCTGGACGATGCGCAGCGTCGACGGCGCGCAACCCGTGTTCTGATCACCCAGCGGCCAGCACCTCACGCAGCCGCGCCGCGAACTCCGCGGGCTTGCCCGCGTACCCGAACCGGCCGTCGAGGAAGCCGCCGTGGTGGCTCGGGAACACCACGGCCTCCTGGCCGAGCAGAGCCGCGGTACCGAGAGCCGTGCGCGCGGTGTACGTCTCTCCGGTCTCCTCGCCGACCGCCACCACGATCCGCGTCGACGCAGCGGTGAGCGCCTTCGCGTCGGGCCGATAGTCGCTGATCGCCCACGAGTTCTTCGACAGCAGCGGGTCGTCGCGGGTGCCGTCATCGCCGGTCGGCATGCCGAACGCCGCCGCGTCGGGCGTGGGCTGGGCGAAGTACTCGTCGGTGAACTCGCCCTGCCAGGCGGTCATGCCGACGAACGCGGCCATGCCCGCCCCGAAGCCGTTCGCCTGGTACGCCTCGTGGAACGCGGCACGGGCCCGATCGGCGGCTGCGGCGTCGGGCAACACGGCGTTGATCGGCGGCTCGTGCGCGACCAGCGTGACGACGTCCTCGGGGTGGGTCGCGACGAGTTCCAGTCCCGTCACCGCACCACCGCTGCTCCCGAACACCTCGACCGGACCCGCGCCGAGCGCCTCGACCAACAGATGCAGATCCGCCGCCTGCTGCTGCGGCGTGTGGTCGGACCGGCCGTCGGTGCGGACGCTGCGCCCCAAGCCGCGCGGGTCGTACGTGACGACCGTGCGGTCGGGGAAGTGGGCGACGAGCGCCTCGAACCCCTCGGCCGACATCGGCTGGCCGATCAGGAGCAACGGGGGTTGCCCGTCCGCCGTCGGGAGCGGGCCGCGCACGTCGTAGACCAGATCGACGCCGGGCAGGGCAAGCGTGTGGGTCTGTGTCTCGGTCATGACGGCGAGCCTAGGGTCGGCGGCAGCCTCACTCCAGCGCGAGCTGCCGGAGGTTGGTGCCTGCCACCTCGAGCACGTCGTCGCCGGCGCCGTTGAGGATCGAGCGGCCCCGCCCACAGCGCGAGGCCGCTCCCGCAGCAGTCGGTCGAGCGTGTCCTGCTCAGGCCGACGGCCGCGCAGCGTCTGCATAACCCGATGCTGGCCGCCGTTCGTCCGGGCCGCCCCCGTGGATGCCCCTGGTGCCGCCCCTGGCCGCGGCGTCGCCGTGTCCCGGCCACCAGGCGGTGTGGCCGAGCAGTGCGGTGATGCTGGGGACGAGGAGTAGTGACATGACGAATGCGGACAGCACGATGCCGATTGAGACTGCGAAGCCCATCTCGGCGAGGAATGACACGCCGGCGAAGAGCATCGAGGCGAAGGTGCCGGCGAGGATGAGTCCGGCGGCGGCGACCGAGGGTCCGCCGTGCTGGACCGCGAGGGCGGCGGCGGTGCGGGGATCGTTGCCGGCGCGGGCTTCTTCGCGGAGCCGGGCGATCATGAGGATGTTGTAGTCGGTGCCGATCGCGACGACGAACAGGTAGAGGATGATCGGTAGCGAGAACGACAGGCCGGGGCGGTCACCGATGCCTTGGAAGGCCAGGACGGTGGCGCCGAGCGTCGCCAGGAAGCCGAGACCGACGGCGATCATCAGGTAGACCGGGGCGACCAGGCTGCGCAGGAGCAGGCCCAGGATCACCGCGATCAGTACGCCGGCGACCGGGAAGATCACCCGCAGGTCGCGGTTGTTGGCGTCGCGGATGTCGGCGAACACTGAGCTGACGCCGCCGACCAGAGCGGTCGTGCCGGGCGGGGCCTGGTCGTGGGCGGCCTTTCGCAGGTCGTCGCCGGCCAGGTCGAGTGCTTTCGTCGAGTAGGGGCTGGTGTCCAGTAGCAGGTTGATCTGAGCGGTCGTGCCGTCGGCGCTGATCGTGGCGGGTTTGCCGTCGGGTGCGGGCATCAGGCTTCCGACCCCGCGCACGCTGGTCAACGTTTGGGCGTAGCGGCCGAGCGTCGCCGGGTCGAGTCGCCGCCCGCTGTCGTCGGCTCGGACGTAGACGGTGGTGGGGTTGAGCGCACCGGCGGGGAATCCGGTCTGCAGGTCGTCGAGGGCGCGGGCGGACTCGGTGTCGGCGGGCAGCTGACCGACCTGGTCGTAGTCGACCTTGAGGCCGAACACACCCCACGCCAGTACGACCATGATCCCGGCCGAGGCGACCGCGACCAGAGCCGGTCGGTGTCCGGTCAACCGGCCCAGGCGCTGGAAGACGCTGCCGCGTGGGGTGCGCTGCCAGGACTTCGACGGCCAGAAAACCTTCGGGCCGATCAGCGAGACGATCGCCGGTACCAGCGTGACCGCGGCGACCGCCATGACGATCACCCCGATCGCCAGCCCAGGACCCAGACTCCGGAAACCGCCGAACACCGCGAGCAGCAACGCACCGAACGCGATCACGATCGCCGCCGCGGCCGACGCGATCACCTCACCGACCCGGCTGACCGCCATACCCAGCGCGTCCGTCGACGCGTCACCGGCACGCAGCCGCTCGCGGTAGCGGAACAACAGGAACACGATGTAATCGGTCCCGACGCCGTAAAGCACCACCGTGAGGATCGTCAACAACGACTGATCGACCTGCATCCCGAACGCCTTCACGAACAACGTGATCACCGCACTCGACACCGCCGACACCACACCCACAACCACGACCGGCAAAAACGCCGCCACCGGACTGCGGTAGATGACGAGGAGAAGCCCGACGACCAGCACCAACGTCACGATGCTGACGACCAACAGCGCACTATCGAACGCATCCTGGTTGTCCACGATGAAGGCGACGTCTCCGGTCACCGCGGGCGACAAGCCAGAATCATCCAATGTGGACCCTACGAGATCACGAATCGACCCGATGGCCTCGCCGAGTTCAGGATCGGCGGGGGCGCCGGTGAGCGCGATGTTGACGAGTTGCACGCGCTTGTTCGGAGAGACGGCCTGCGGCCCGGTGACCGCCGTGCCCACCCCGTCGATGTCAGCGCTCTGCAGAGCCCCGGCGAGCTCACCGACCCGCTGCGTGTCAGCTGCGGTGAGGGCCTGACCGTCGTCGCGCTTCACGACGATCGTCGCGGTCGCCTCGTCGCCGTTGCCGAACGCACGCTCCGCCAATTCCTGGGCCTGCACCGACTCGTAGCGCGAGGGCAGGAAACTGGCCTGATCGGTGCTGACCTGGTCGGCCAGCGAGGGTGCAAAGAACGAGCCGACGAGAAGCACGACCCATACGGCGATGACTTTCCATGGATTGCGGACGATGGTTCGCCCGAATCGCGTGAACATGTGGAGCCTTCCTAGGAGATCTTGCGGCGGTAGGCGGCCATGGCGCACAGGTAGGCGACGACGAGGAGCCCGCCGCACCAGCCGAGAGCGATCCAGATGTCGGAGCCGACGGGCTGCTCGGTGAACAGGTCGCGAATCGCGTTGACGATCGACGTCACCGGCTGGTGTTCGGCGAAAGCGCGCACCGGGCCGGGCATGGTCTCGGTGGGCACGAACGCCGAGCTGATGAACGGCAGGAAGATGAGCGGGTAGGCGAACGCGCTGGCACCGTCCGCGGATTTGGCGGTGAGGCCGGGAAGGACGGCCAACCAGGTCAACGCCAGCGTGAACAGGGTCAGGATGCCGAAGACCGCGAGCCAGGCCAGCACGTCAGCACTCGTGCGGAAGCCCATCACCAGCGCCACCAGCACGACCACGACGACCGAGATCAGGTTGGAGACGACCGAGGTCAGCACGTGCGCCCACAGAACGCTCGAGCGTGCGATCGGCATCGACTGGAATCGTTCGAAGATGCCCCCCTGCATGTCCAGGAAGAGCCGGAACGCGGTGTAGGCGATGCCCGAAGCGATCGTGATGAGCAAGATTCCGGGCAGCAGGTAGTCGACGTAGTTGTCGGCCCCGGATTGGATCGCGCCGCCGAACACGTAGACGAACAGCAGCATGAACGCGATCGGCATGATCGTGGTGGTGATGATCGTGTCGAGGCTGCGCGTGATGTGGCGCAGGGATCGTCCGAGCAGCACGCCGGTGTCAGCCAAAAAATGCTTGGTCATGATTGTCCCCTCTCGTCGTTTCCGACGAGCGCGAAGAAGACGTCCTCGAGCGTCGGCTGCTTCTCGACGTATTCGACCTTGGCGGGCGGGAGCAGCTGCTTGAGCTCGGTGAGCGTGCCGTTCACGATGATTCGACCCTCGTGGAGGATCGCGATCCGGTCGGCGAGATGCTCGGCTTCCTCCAGGTACTGCGTCGTGAGCAGCACGGTGGTGCCCTGGCCCGCGAGTTCCTTGACGGCCTGCCACACCTCGATGCGCGCCTGGGGGTCGAGCCCCGTCGTCGGCTCGTCGAGGAAGATGACCGGCGGGTTCCCGATGAGGCTCATCGCGATGTCGAGGCGGCGGCGCATGCCGCCCGAATACGTCGACGCCCGACGCGCGCCCGCGTCGGTCAGCGAGAAGCGTTTCAGCAGGTCATCCGCGATCTTGCCGGGGTTCCGAAGATGCCGTAACCGGGCGACCAGCACGAGGTTCTCCCGGCCGGTGAGGATCTCGTCGACGGCGGCGAACTGCCCGGTGAGGCTGATCGACTCCCGCACGTCGGTGGCCTGCGTAGCGACGTCGAAGCCGTTGACAACTGCGGCTCCCGCATCGGCTTTGGCCAGCGTCGACAGGATCCGGATGGCCGTGGTCTTGCCCGCACCGTTCGAACCGAGCAGGGCGAAGATGCTGCCGCGCGCGACGTCGAAGTCGACGCCACGCAGTACCTCCAGCTTCCCGAACGACTTCGTCAGGCCTTGCACGTGGATCGCAGGCCCCTGGGCCTGAGTGGTGCTCATCGCTCTGTCCGTTCTCTCGTCACGCGCGGTGGATGATGATGTCGCCGTAGGAGGTGCGGCCACGGACCTCGACGGTCCGGTCGGTCTCCTCGGGCCGGGTGGCGTTCTCCAGGTGATTACGCACGTGCCCGAAGCCGGTGTTGACCTCCAGCCAGGCGGCGGTGCCCTCGGCGATGCCGATCTCCAGCCCGCCCGCAGCGGTCTCCAGGACCACCGAGCCGCGGACCACCTCGCCGAGGCGGATGCTGCCGTTGGAGGTCTTGGCGTCGACGCCGGCCCCGGCCTGCTCGATGCGGATGTCACCGTTGGCCGAGCGCACTCGCACGTCGCCGGTGACCGCGCCGATCGTGGTCTCACCGTTGGAGTTCTTGACCACCGCGGTGCCGTCGACCTCGACGAGCTGGATCTTCCCGGAGCCGGTGGAGACCTCGGCGGTGCCCGCGATGGCGTCGGCGGTGATGTTCCCGAGCGTGGCCAGGCGCAGCGGGCCGGTTCGTTCGAGCCAGAAGTTCCCCACCGAGGTCTTGAGTCGGCACTCCCCGAGCCGACCCGTACTGCGGAAGTCGCCCAGCTGGGTTTGCAGGGACACCTGGGAGCCGGTGGGCAGTCCGATCGACACCTCGATCGACCTGGTCTTGCGGGAGAAGTCGAAAAGACGCTTCGGGCCGGTGATCCGTAGCGTGCCGTTCGTGTAGTCGACGCGGGTCTGCTGCGCGGCTTCCACGTCGGACTCGTCGTCGACGTCGCTCGGACGGACCTCGGCGACGGTGTCGGTCCGATCGCCGGCGCTGATCCGGACGTTGCCGACGCCGAATTCGAGCGTGACGGAAATGGGCTCGGGAGTTTCGAATTTGGGCATGGGTGTCCCCGTTACCTGAGTAGGTGGGACGTCCCCGCAGGTCAGGGACGTGGTTGAACCGGGAGGGCTAACGCACCCAACCGGTGAAGCTCTGCTGGGTCCGCTTCCCGCTGACGGGCTGTTCCTGACGCGAATCGCGGTCGGACCGCTGGAGGGCAAGGGTGGCGGCTCGAACCAGCCAGGCGTTGACCGAACGCCCATCCTTCGCCGCGGCCTCCTCTACCGCGGCCTTGAGCTGTTCGGGCAGGCGCACGTTGATTCGGGCGGCGGGGCCGTCCTCGGCGATCAGCAGATCGGCCGCCGGCGCCGTGGGTTCCTCGACGGCGGGTGCGAGCGACACCACGGGTGGCGACGCCACGACGAAGCTCGGATCGCGGCCGCGCAGCCGCAGTTCCACCGAGCCGGGAGCGAGGTCCTGGGTGATCTCGTCGGCGGCCGCCGACAGCGCGTCGAGCAGCGTCATCCGGATCGCCGACTCGAGCGGCCCGGTCAGGCGCTCGACCAGCGCACGCGTCTCCTCGCCGCCGGCCTCGGCAAGCGTCGCGAACTCGCGTCCGAGGTTGTTCACATACGACGTCAAGTCCATGGCGCCATAGTGGCACACACTTGGCATCACCGCCAGAGCCAGGTTGGCTCATCGTGGTGCCAAGGGAACGCCAGAGGGGCGCATCGCGACCGCGATGCGCCCCTCTTGGTGTCTATCGGTCAGGTCCGGATGGCTCCGGTGGTGAGCGTGAAGTTCGTGCCGCCCTGACCCTTGATGATCACCTTCCCCACGTAACTATCAGAGGAGCTGTAGTCGGGGTACGTGACGGCGCAGTCCCTCGACGATGCCAGGAGGATGTCCTTCGTCGTACGGAACTTCTCCGAGCCGTTGACCCAGATCGCGCAGACGAGCGTGCCGGTGAAGTATTTGTTCACCTGGCAGCCCCACCCGCCGAAGACCTCGACCTTTCCCGACGTCGTAGCGTCGCTCACGTGCGCCTGCGCGTCGCACGTACCGTAAAAGTTATTCTTGCCGACGCTCGACGAAGCAGCGTTCGCTCCCGATCCCGTCAAAACCAGTGCTACCACGGTGGAGAGGGCAACAATGAGCCCGTACAGAGTCTTCATGTCGTGATCGTCCCCGTGCTGAAGTAGATCTGGCCGTAGATATCGACGATCCGGATGTGCGATTTCCAGCTCTGATTTCCGCTGGGGTCGGCAACCGAACATCCAGTTTCAGAGGTCGAGACCTTGTTGAACGCGACCCCCTTGGAGCACACCTTCGTGCCGCCTTTGTAGAGGGTCACGGTCATGTTCCCGATCATCTTCTTGGACTGCGCACACGAGAACCCGCCGAAGCCCTCCACCCTTCCGGGCGACGTCGTGTCGCTCACGTACAGCAACGCGTCGCAACCTGCGGGGTTGTAGTCCTGCTGACCCGCGCCCGCGTCGGCGGCAGACGCCGGCGCAGCGGTGAAGACCGCACCCAAAATTGCTGCACCGACCGCTGCCAGTGCGAGCCGTAACCTTTTCTTCCCCACTGTCGCGCCCCTCTCTTCCGAATATTTTGACGCAGAAGAATTTGCCGATCTGGCGGCCGCGCTAATCGATCCGGATCCTGGTGCTTGCTGACGCCCGCGCAAAGGGGCCGTCCAGCAACATTGTGAGCGGCTGTGCTGCACTCTCGCTACCGGTACCAGTGGCAGTGACACTAGCGGTTATGTTTCGGAAAACCAATCATCCGCTAGATCACGAAGAGATAACGTGCGCAATCAAATGCGGTTTCTCTGAAATCCGTCTCGGAAGCTCAAAGAAAGCTCAAATTCTTCCGGAGATATTCGCCCTGACGGCGCACCAAGGCCCGAATGGGCTTTTCGCAGTCAGGCGGACGCGGGCTCGTTCTCGTCGTCGCCGAAATGCCCACGCCGCACCGGCCGCACGTCACCGCGGCGACCGACCCAGCCGACGCCGGGCTCGAGCCGGCGCAACAGCTTCGCGGGGGCACCACCGACGACGCAGTGGTCGGCGACCTCACCGCGGACCACGGAACCGGCCGCCACCACGGCGTTCCGCCCGATCGTTGTCCCGGGCAGGATGATCGCGCCGTGCCCCACCCATGAGCCCGACCCAATGCGCACGGGCTGGTGACCGCCGAACTGTTCGCCGATCGGCATGTCCGGGTCCTGGTAGCCGTGGCTGGCGTCGCAGACGAACACGTCCTGCCCGAACCACACGTCGTCGCCCAGCTCGATCAGCTCGTGCGCGACCAGGCCGGAGCGGTCACCGATCACGCAGCGGTCACCGATCACCAGGCCGCGCTCGGGCAGCCCGGGGTAGTCCGCCCCGTAGCCGACCGACAGCGTCACCTGACGCCCGACGAGGACACCCGACCCGATGTGAATCGACCGCGGGTTCATCAGAGTGGCCGCCGGGAAGCCGATGCTGGAGCTCTCCCCGAAGCTGCCGAACCCCGCTGCGGCTCGAGTGCCCGGCGTGATCCGGCCCATCCGGTCGAGCCACCGCCAACCGGCCAGCACGCCCCGGTTCAGCAACGTCTTGATGCCGATGTCCACCCACGGGAGGTTAAGCGGTCGGAGTGCCGCGTGGGCCGGAATCCCGACGTCCGGGGGTAACGGACAACCGCTCACGCTCAACCGGGACACGACAGTCCATAGTGTCGTCTAACCGACGTTGCCTGGGAACGCGCTGTGACGCTCGACATCCTCGACCGGGTTGCCGGAGAGTCCGGTGAGAAACGGGGTAAACGGATGACACGAACGCGCTCCCGAGCGGTCGCGCTGCTGGCCGTCCTGGCCGGTGCGCTGGCGGCCCTGGCGCCGTCGCCGGCCGCAGCGGCCGAGGACGACCCGCCACCGTCGCTGAGCCTGACCCGCTATCCGGACAAGTTCCGCTGGGCCGACGCGGTGATCGACTTGCCGTGGACCGGAGCCGTGCTGAAGGACGGCACCGTGTGCCCGGGCGGCCGGATCGACTTCACGCCCGATCCGGACATCCCAGCGGTCGGGGAAGCGACCGTGGGCAACTTCAACTACTCGATCCGCTTGGAGGAGTTCGGCGGCGTCACGAAGGAAAACGCGCCGGAAGCGATCGTCAAGCTCAGCTGCCAGCGGAGCGACAACTACATCGGGACGAACTTCCACTACCTTTACTACTTCAAGTGGGGCGGTTCGGCGACCACGTCCAAGGGTTCCTACCGCCCGGTGGTGCGCGACTTCATCACCTCCGGTGATGCGTCGTCCAGCTCCACGCACCTGGTGACGTTCATCGACGGCCGGCTCGGCGCGATCGACGTCCGGCACTTCCTCTACCAGCGCGGCACGTGGCTCCGGACGTTCACCTGGACCGCCGACGGGCTCGTCGCGAACGCCCCGCTGCCGTACTACCCGGAGGCCGACACGCCCCCGGTCTGATCGTGGAACGGGCCGTCTCCCGGCATCGGGAGGCGGCCCGCCGCGTCAGCTGTTCAAGTAGTGGAGCACCGCGAGGACACGGCGGTGGTCGCCCGGGTGACCGGGCAGCGCGAGCTTCGTGAAGATGTTCGTGCAGTGCTTCTCGACCGTGCGTTCGGCGATGCTCAGCCGGGACGCGATGGCCTGGTTCGTCCGCCCCTCGGCCATCAGCGCGAGCACCGCCCGCTCCCGTTCGGTGAGGCTGTTCAGCGGCGCCTCCCGGGCCTGCCGACGGCCGAGGAGGTGGTCGATGACGACCGGGTCGAACGCCGATCCGCCGCGCCCGACCTGCCGAACCGCCTCGGCCAGCTCGTCGACGTCCGACACCCGGTCCTTCAGCAGGTAGCCGACGCCGGTCGCACCGTCGGCGAGGAGTTCGGCGGCGTAGGTCTGCCGGACGTGCTGGGACAGGACCAGCACGCCGACGGCCGGGTACTGCCTCCGGATCCGCCGGGCGGCGTGCAGCCCTTCGTCGGTGCCGGTGGGCGGCAGCCGGATATCGACGATCGCCACCTCCGGACGAAGCCCGGCGACCGCCGCGAGCAGCGCCGTGGCATCTTCGACGGCCGCCTCCACGACGAAACCGGCCTCGGCGAGTAGCCGGATCAGCCCCTCCCGCAGCAGCGTGCTGTCTTCGGCGATCACGACGCGCACGGCAGCACCGCCACGAGCCTGGTACCGGCGTTCGGCGGGCTGTCGATGCTCACGGTCCCGCCGCCACGCTCGACGCGCGACCGCAGGCCATCGAGGCCGGTGCCCGCGGACGGGTCGGCGCCGCCTCGGCCGTCGTCGCTGATCTCCACGCGCAGCCGACCCTCCGCGACACCGACGACCAGGTGCACCTGGTCCGCCTCGGCATGGCGGGCCACGTTCGTGAGTCCTTCGGCGACGACGTAGTAGGCGGTCGACTCGGCCTCGGCAGGCAGCGGACCCGGCGGGACCTCGATCCGCGCGTCGACCGGCGTCGGCGACAGCGCCACCAGCTCTTTGACCGCTGCGGCGAGGCCGCGCTCGGTGAGCATCGGCGGGTGGATGCCCTGCACCAGAGCGCGCAGGTCGTCGAGAACGGCCTGGGTGCCGGACCGGGCCTCGGCGAGCAGCGGGCCGACCCGCTCCGGGCTGCGCCGCAGCACCGATCCGGCCAGCCCGAGCGTCATCAGAACCGACAGCAGACGCTGCTGCACCCCGTCGTGCAGGTCGCGTTCGATCCGGCGGCGCTCGGCCTCGGCGGCCGACAGGACGTCGTCACGCGCCTCGGCGATCTGCGTCACGCGGGCGCGCAGGTCGGCCGTCAGCCGCTCGTTGTCCAGCGCCAGCCCCACGGCGGCGGTAGCGGCGCGGATCAGCGCGGGCTCGTCGAGCAGGGAACGGTCGTGCACGAGGATCGCGAGCGGGTGCCGACCGCGGTCGACCCGGGTGGTCACCCGGTCCGGGTCGTCGGAGATCGGCAGGTCGCGGCCGTCGACGTCGACGTAGCGCTCGGTGCCGGCCATCCGGTAGCCGACCCGGAGTTCCGGATCGTGCAGCGCTCGCCGCAGTGCCTCCTCGATGCTGGTCGGCGTGCGCGTGTCGTGCAGCTTCACGACGAGGTCGGCGACCCGGCCCCGGTCGAGCCGGTGCCGGAGCAGGCTGCCCAGGTAGCCCAGCGGCACCGCGGCGAGCGCGAGCGGGAGCAGCGTCAGCAGTCCGGACGCGTCGTACCCCGCGATCCGAGCCGGCTTGAGCACGATCACCGCGAGGACGGCCACCGAGACGACCGCCACCATCGGGGTGAGGTGCCTGCGGCGGGTCGCCGGACTCTGCCGCCACGCGGTGAGCCGCAGCGCGAGGATGGCGGCCCCGCACAGGTCCACGACGACGATCGTCGCCCCGGCAGTTAACCCCTCCGAGCGTGGGCCGACGAGTTCGAGCCCGGCCAGCGTGGCCACGCTCAGGTACGTCAGCCCGACGACGAGCCGCTGCGCCGGCGTGACCAGCCTGCCGGTCGGGAACGCGACCACGAGATGTGCCAGCACCGCGGCCCAGGCGCTGACCCGCACCGCCTCCAGCCCGGCCGGTAACGCGTCCTCCGGCGGCACCTTCGCGGCCAGCCACAGCGCACCGACCGCCACCAGCAACGGGCCGACCCGGACGCGCGGCCGCAGCCACCACGAGACGGCGCCGCCCGCCACGAAGCTGGTGCCGACCACGAGCGTCTCCCACGTGACTGACACGCGATCCAGTCTGCCGGACGAAACGGTCGGCGACGGTGTGGCTACCCGCACCGTTCCGGTGCGGGATCCGCGCTCCGGACCGGGTACTGGTGCGCTTCTGCGCCGGCGCGCCGGGCGACACGCTGGAGTCGCCTGAACCGATTGGAAGGAGACCCGGTGTCCCCCGCTGCTTCTCGCCGCCCGCCCCTGCTCCTCGGCGCGCGCGCCGTCGCGCTCGTCATCGTCACGATCATGACCGTGTACTTCCTGGTCACCGACGCGGTCCGGAGCGACAACCCGTTCCTCGTCCCCGACCTGGTGCTGTCCGCCACGCTGCTCGTCTCGGCCCTGCTGCCGCAACGGCTGGCGCCGGTGGCGCTGATCTTCTCGTTCGGGTGGGCCGCCGGCGTTTACACGACGTCGATGTGCACGCACATCATCAACGGCCGGTTCCCGGTCGACCATGTGTTCCTGTTGATCTTCTGCGTCGGGGTCCCGCTGCTGTTGGCCCGCGACCTGGTCCGGCCGCGCGTTGCCGGTGCGTCCGAGCCCGCCGATCGGCCGTCCACCGTGGCGGAGTCTGCGGTTCTCGCGTAGAACGGTTGCTCCCGCGGCGGACAATACGGTCATGGACGGGCTGGCGGAGATCGGCGCGTGGGTGGTCGTCGTCGCGCTGGTCGGCGTCGGGGCCGTGTTCGCCGTGCGGGACGAACGGCGGGCACGCGCCCGGCGTCGGTCGCAAGTGGCCGGCAAGGAGATCGTCTACGGCCGTGGCGGCAGCTACCGACCTCGAGCGGGCCTGTGGGCAGGATTGCTGTTGACCTGGATGGCCGTCGGCGTCGCAGTGCCGATGCTGTTCGTCCCAGACTTACCACCGCTCTGGGGGGCCGCTGCCACCGCGGCCGCGGTCGTCGCGGCCCTGTACTTCCTGCTCGGTTACGCGTTCACCACCGTCGTGGAGGGCCGCGTGCTGGAGCGGAAGATCCTCTACAGCGGCGAGAACGACGACATCAAGAACTACTGGATCGCCGTCGACGACGGCCGCCGGACCCGGATCGCCGGCACACCGGTCAAGCGCGACGACTACGCGCGGGTGGTCGCGGGCGCGCTGGTACGGCTGCACCTGACGACGCGGGGGCGGCAGGTGAAGCGGCTGGACGTCCTCGAGCTTCCGTCCTCGGTGAACACGGCAGCGCCCGCACTCGACCGGTGGGTCACTCCCGCACACGCGGCCCGAGCGCTGGGATCGCCGGTCGAGGTCGTCCCGCTCGTGATCGATACGCCGAACACCCGGGGTTACGTCTACGTCCCGCCGGGCGTGGAGGTGGTCAACGGCACCGCGTGGCCACCGGCGCTGTACGTCACCGAGGCGTTCGACCCGGCGGCGGCCGCCGAGATCGCCCGCCGCGCCACCGAAGGCTGCCGACGCACCTGGCACCACGGCGACAAGGGCGTCTTCCAGTTCGGGATGACCTACGTGTTGACCTGGGGCAACGGTGCTCTGGTGCTGCGCGGCCACGTGGACGTCAACGAGGTCGGCCCGGTCAGCCGTCTGGCACACACGCTCGAGCCACCCCGCCCCGACCGACGCTGAGCCGGACGTCAGTTTCCACCGATCGTCAGCGGAGCATCGGGGTCGATTCGCACGCCGCCGGCGCGGAACGCCGTCTCGAACACGCTCCAGACCCAGTCGGTCAGGTGGCCCGCGAACGCGTCGCGGGTCAGCCCGCCCGGACTGTCCATCCACCGGGTCGCCGCGGCGTCCACCATCGACACCAGCCCGTACGCGAGCGGCTCGGCGATCGCGGCGTCCAGCGACTGCGCCCGGAGCACGTCCTGGATCAGCGCGCCGACGTGCGCGGCGATCCCGCTGCGCGTGACGTCGACCGGATCGGTGACGTCGGCGACGCCGACGTGAGCCCCGCGACGTTCCCCGGCCACGTCCCTGGCGGCCCGGAGCGCGTACCGATGCAGGTTCGGTCGGGTGGAGAGCCACTCCAGATGAGCGTCGACCGCCGCGCGGACCATCTCCCGCGGCGTGCCCTCCGGATGCCAGACCGGGGCGAGACCGGCTTGGTACAGCGCCAGCGCCCTGGTCATGACCGCCCGACGCAGATCGGCCGCGTCGTCGAAATGGCGGTAGAGGTGCGGTCGCGCGACGCCCGCCACCGCCGCGATCTGTCCGGCGGTGACCTCGGGCCCGTGCTCCTCGATCGCCGCGACCGCGGCGTCGACCAGTCGGGCACGCCGCTGGGCCCGGTGGGCACTCCAGCGGGCCGACCGGCCGTCGGTGCTTCTGTTGACAGTCTTCGACATCAGCTCCACGATATTACTGGTACACGCTGTACCAGATAAATCGTTCCTCCCCGAGGGAGACATCATGAGCCCCTCCGCTCCGCTACGGGACCGGGACGAGGTGGGCGCCCGGCTGCTCACCGCGTCGGCCCGCCACTCGTTCGACCCGGCCGTGGACGTCGACTGGGACGCCCCGCTGGTCGACGGCGCACCGGCGATGCCGCTCCACCGCGTCACGCTCTACGGCACGCCCCTCTGGGACGAGCTCACCGAGGAGCAGCGCATCGCGCTGTCATTCCATGAGACCGCGAGCATGCTGAGCATCGGGCTCTGGTTCGAGATCGTCCTGATGCAGCTGCTCGCCCGGTACGTGCAGCGGATGGACATCCGGCGACCGCACGCCCAGTACGCGCTCACCGAGGTCGGCGACGAGACCCGGCACTCGGTGATGTTCGCCCGCACGATCACCAAGCTGGGCTGCCCCGACTACCGGCCGGGACGCCGGCTGCAACGGCTGGGCAGCCTCTACGGCCACCTGTCCAGCGGCCCGTCGCTGTTCGCGAGCGTCCTGGTCGTGGAGGAGACCCTTGACCGGCTGCAGCGCGAGGGAATGGCCGACGAGACGGTCCAGCCGCTGTTGCGGACGGTCAGCCGGATCCACGTCGTCGAGGAGGCTCGTCACGTCAGCTACGCACGCAGCGAGGTCGCACGGACGGTGCCGAAGCTGAGCAGGTCGCAGCTCGAGCTGCACAGGCTGGTCACCGCGTCGGTCGCGGCGATCGTCGTGGACGCCTACGTCCGGCCGCGCGCCTACGCGTCGATCGGCCTGGATCCGGAACGTGCCCGCGCGGAGGCCAGGGCGAACCCACACCACCGGGAGACGCGCCGCTGGATGGCCGAGCGGATCACCGGCTTCCTCTCCGAAGTCGGGTTGATCGGCGGCCGAAGCACCCAGATCTGGCGCCGCGCCGACCTGCTCTAGGCCCGTTCGGGCAGGATTTCGGAGCGCGGACCGTCGCGGCTCGAGATAGCTCCGGAGGCGTGTCGATCCGCGGGCCGCTCGTTCGACGTGTGGGTGCGAGGGCCGAGACGCGACCCCGCCGGACGAGGAGAACGTGATGCCGAAGTACATGCTGATCATGCGGGGCACCGACGAGTCGAACGCAGCGCTGATGGCCGACATCGACGAGCTGATGGCCTCGACCCGGCAGTTCATCGAGGAGATGGTCAAGGCCGGCGTTCTGCTGGCGGCGGAGGGCCTGGACCTTCCGAGCCAGGGCGTCGTGGTCGACTTCAGCGGCGAGGCCCCGGTGGTCACGGACGGACCGTACGGCGAGACCAAGGAACTGTTCGGGGGCTATTTCCTGCTCGACGTCGTCTCGAAGCAGGAGGCGGTCGAGTGGGCCAAGCGGGTGCCGGCCGCCCGCGGGTCCAAGATCGAGGTCCGGCGGGTGGCCGGCGACGACGAGACGCCCCAGGACGCCACGGGGTCCGTCGAGGCACGGGCCGAGAGCACCGGCCGGGTCTGATGGGTACGGCCGACATCGAGGCCGTCTGGCGGATCGAGTCGGCGCGGATCGTCGCCGCGCTGACCCGGTTCACCGGCGATTTCGGGCTGGCCGAGGACGCGGCCCAGGAGGCGGTGGCCGATGCGTTGGTGTCGTGGCCGCTGGCCGCTCCGGACAATCCGGCCGGCTGGCTGATGGCCACCGCCCGGCGGCGGGCGATCGACGCGATCCGCCGCCGGGCCGCCCTCCAGGACCGATACGCCCTGCTGGCGGCCGATCCGGTGATCGGCTCAGCGGCCGACGAAGACATCGACCCCGACAGGATCGACGACGACGTCCTTGCGCTGATGTTCATCAGTTGCCACCCGGTCCTCTCCCCCGAGGCTCGGGTGGCGCTGACCCTGCGCGTGGTCGGCGGCCTGTCCAGCGAGGAGATCGCCCGCGCGTTCCTCGTCCCCGTGCCGACCGTGCAGGCCCGCATCACCCGGGGCAAAAAGACGATCGCGGCGGCCGGGGTGCCGTTCGAGCTGCCGCCGGCCGACGAACGCCGGGAGCGGCTGGGCGGCGTGCTCAGCGTCCTGTACGTGATCTTCACCGAGGGGTCGACGGCCACGTCGGGTGACCGGCTGCTGCGCCCCGACCTCGCGTACGAAGCGATTCGGCTGGTCCGCACGCTGGCCGCGCTGCAGCCGACCGAGCCGGAGGTGCACGGCCTGCTCGCGCTGTGCGAGCTGACGGCCGCGCGCTTCCCGGCCCGGACCGGCCCGGACGGTTCGCCGGTCCTGTTGGAGGACCAGGACCGGCGGCGGTGGGACTTCTCGGCGATCCACCGCGGGCTGACCGCGCTGTCCACGGCGTCGGCTCGCGGCCTCGGCCCGTACGGCCTGCAGGCCGCGATCGCCGCCGCCCACGCGTCGGCGCCCTCCGTCGAGGAGACCGACTGGGACCGGATCGTCGTGCTCTACGAGGCGCTCGGCCGGGTCGCACCCTCGCCGGTGGTCGAGCTCAACCGGGCCGTCGCGGTGGCGATGGCCTCCGGGCCGGCGCAAGCCCTGGCCATCGTGGACGAACTGATCGCGTTGGACCGGCTCCCCGGTTCGCATCTGGTCCCGACCGTACGCGGCGAGCTGCTGACCAGGCTCGGACGACGCCCGGAGGCGCGCGCCGAGCTGGAGCTGGCCGCCCGGCTCTGCGCCAACCAGCGCGAACGCTCAGTGCTGCTGCGCAAGGCGGCGGCGCTGGGCTGACACCTCCGACTCACGAGTTGAGGGCTTGACGGGTGCTGCGGCAGGCCGGTCGGGGTCCAGAACGCCTCCCGCGGCACCCGGAGGATTCGGTACCGCTCGGCGACCGTGTCACCGACCGCCCACCCGCCAGTCATGGCCGGACCGTACCAACGCCGTCCCACCCGGCGGGTTATTCGCCTATTCTGTGCGCCGTGCGACCCTCGGTACATCTCACGATCGTTGCCGGGCCACTCAGCGGCCGAACCTACCGCTACGAGGAGCGAACTACCTGCATCCTCGGCCGCGCCGATGACTGCGAACCGCAGTTGCCCAGCGACACCGAGCACCGCACGGTCTCGCGGCACCACTGTCTGATCGACATCAACCCGCCCGACGTGCGCATCCGGGACTTCGGCAGTCTCAACGGGACCTACCTCAACAGGGTCAAGATCGGGCAGCGGGCCAAGGGCCAGACACCCGAGGAGGCCGCCGGAGAGCGGTTCCCCGAGCACGACCTGTCCGACGGGGACGAGATCCGGCTCGGACGCACGACGTTCCGGGTCGGCATTCAGCGGCGAGTTGCCACCCTCGTCATGCCACGGTGCGCGCACTGTGGCCGCGACATCGCGGACGAGGTCGGCGGCCACGACGGTGAGCACGTCTGCCAGTCCTGTCGGGCCCAGCCTGCGGCGCTGGTCCGCGACGCGCTGCCCGACGCCGGCCCCGGGTTCGTGGGGTACGAGGTGGTGCGAGAGTTGGGCGCGGGTGGCATGGGCCGGGTGTACCTCGCGCGCAACACCACGACCGGCGAGGAAGTCGCGCTCAAGGTGATGCTGCCGCAGGTCGCCGCCAGCGAGGCCGACCGGGGCCGCTTCCTGCGCGAGATCGCGATCGGCCAGGCGTTACGTCACCCGAACATCGCGTCGCTGCACCACACCGGCAGCGCCGCCGGGGCGTTCTTCTTCGCGATCGAGTACTGCCGAGGCGGCAGCGTCCGCGACCTGATGCTCGCCCGCGGCGGAACCCTCCGGCCGGACGAGGCGGTGCCGCTGGCCGTGCAGGCGCTGGACGCGTTGGACTACGCCCACAGCCAGGGCATCGTGCACCGGGACGTCTCCCCGCAGAACATCCTGCTCACCGACGATCCGAAGCCGCAGGTCAAGCTCGCCGACTTCGGGCTGGCCAAAGCGTTCGACCTGGCCGGGTTGAGCGGGCTCACTCGCACCGGCGCCGCAGCGGGCAAACCGCTGTTCATGCCCTACCAGCAGGTCGTGAACTTCCGCCACGCCAAACCGGCCGTGGACGTGTGGGCGCTCGCCGCCTGCCTCTACTTCCTGCTCACCGACGAGGCGCCCCGGGACTTCCCCGCCGACCGCGACCCGTGGCAGGCGGTACTCCAGACGGCCGCCGTCCCCATCCGGCAGCGCGACCCGGCGATTCCCCGCCCGCTGGCCGACGTGTTGGACACCGCGTTACAGGACCGCCCCGCGATCGGTTTCGCCACCGCCGCGGAGCTGCGCGAGGCGCTGCTGCGTTCGACACGCTGACGCAGTCGGTCCCCGGCGGCGGATAGGCGCCCCGGCCGGCGCGGTCCGTCGAGGACGGCCGCGCCGGGCGGGAGAGGCCTACTTGGCGTCGTAGGGGTCGCGGCTACCGGACTTCGCCAGACCACGGCTGATCAGGTACCCGATCGTGAGAAGGACGATGAAGAACCAGGCCCGGTCCGCCCGGAAGTAGTCACTGTGCCCGTCGGTGGTGCCGACGACCTGGGAAGCAATGAGAACGCCGATGACGGCCGCCACGTATGCGACCAGTTCGCTCGTCTTGAACGATGCTTTCGTTTCAGTACTCAGACGCCTAGTGCGGGCTGTTCGGTCCGAAGTGTTGCCGGCCGTGTAGTCACTTGTGGGGTTAGCGGTGGTCATGATTCTCCCAAGATTGAGACGTCGTTGCGCCGCCCCGCTATACCCCGCACATCGCAGCCGATACCAAATAAAAATTTAATTTTCTCGGGGATACGTCTGCCGCTAACCGTGCGGAGTGATTGCTATCCGTTCGTCCGATTGCGCAGCTTAACGGCGGACGCCTTTTTAGCGTTTCCCCTGCTCATAGCGTCAATCAAGAGTTTTTTAGTAGTAAGGGTTCAGCCCGCCTGCTGGGGGTAACCGGCACCAGACCTCGCCCGCCCCCGGGCTGGCCGCCTGAACGGAGCCCCGATATGTCGTTCAACCCGTTGGCCGAAAAAGGCATACCCCTGGAGCAGCAGTACCGCAACTGGCGGGAGCTAAATGTCACCCCGCTCGATCCCGAGCCGCCGGATCCCTACACGACGACCCGAGTGATCGCGCTGAACGCGATCGAAGCGGAATCGATCGCCTTCAAGCACAATTTTTTCCGTCGTTGCCCGGACCAGGACGTACGTCGCACTCTGGCCGAGGTCCGGTACCTGGAGAACCAGCAGCAGCGGGTGGTGAACTGGCTGCTGCCGGGGGTCGCCAGCGTGTTGGAGACGACCCTGGGGTACGAGCAGAACGCCGTCGACCTCACCGCGTGGGTGGCCCGGATGGAGCCCGACCCGTACCTCAAGCAAGCGTACGAATTCGGGGTGCTGGAGGACTTCGACCACCTCTACCGGTACGCGAACCTGTACGAGATGGTCGAGCGCCGCAAAGCCGAAAAGATCGTCGACGGACTGACGGAGGTCATGCCGGGCCGGCCGACGATCCAGCAGCACCGCCACCCGATCGATCACGTCAATGAGCCCTACGACCGCAACACCGCGAGCCCGCTGTCGAAGCTGCACGCGCTGACGATCATGGCCGCCGAGCAGCAGGTGGCCACGTACTACATGAACGTCGGCCCGCAGTACATGGAGCCGATCGCGCGCCAGCTTTATCAGGAGATCGGTCTGATCGAGCAGCAGCACGTGACCCACTACGAGTCCCTGGTCGACCCGGGTGAGACCTGGTGGGAGCAGCTCCTCAACCACGAGCTGTGCGAGGTCTACCTGTATTACTCATTCTTCACCGAAGAGACCGATCGGCGGGTGAAGGCGATCTGGGAACTGCACCTCAACGAGGAGATCACTCACCTTCAGATCGCCGCCGACCTGCTGCGCCGCCACGACGGCCGGGAGCCCGAGGAGCTGATCGGCGACTCGTTGCCCCAGCCGGTGCGTTTCGAGTCCAACAAGGCCTATCTGCGGGAACTGATGGCCGACCAGATGGACTTGACCAAGCTCGGCTCTGGCTACGTCCGAGAGGCCCACGAGCGCTTCGAGTGGATGCAGCAGCAGATCCACGGTGGCGAGAAGCCGCCGAGCGAGCGGGTCATCGACGAGCACCGTGCCCGCTTCGGCACTGAGTACCGTCTGGAGACCGAGGGCCCCCACCCGATCGCCGGGCTGCGGGCCTCGGCGGACGAGGTCAACCGATGACCGCCCCGGTTACCGTCGAGCCGGACGTCATCGACCTCCTCCTCGCCCAACACGCGCAGATCGAACGGCTCTTCGGCGAGGTACTGCTCGCCACCGGAGACCAACAACACGATCGGTTTCACGAGCTGGTGCGGCTGCTCGCCGTCCACGAGACCGCCGAGGAGGAGGTCGTTCACCCGATGGCGCGGCGCTCCATCGACGGCGGCGCCGAAGTCATCGACGCTCGCCTTGACGAGGAACGACAAGCCAAAGAACTCCTGGCCGCACTCGACCACGACGGGCCGGACGCACCAGACTTCCGCGAACGGCTGCTCGCCCTGCGGCAAGCGGTACTGAGCCACGCCCGCTACGAAGAACGCTACGAGTTCCCCCAGCTGCGCCTGCGCCTGCAGGACGCGTCGCTGGCCGGGATGGCGAAGGCGGTCAAGGCTGCGGAAGCCGTGGCACCGACCCGTCCCCATCCCGGGGTCGAAAGTGCCACGAAGAACGTTCTCGCCGGGCCGTTGGCTGCCATCGTCGACCGGACCCGCGACGCACTCCGCTCCGCCGGCACCACCACCTGATACCGCAGCGGATGACCAGTGAGGAGGTCAGCACGGCGCTCCGGTGTCGAACGTCTCGAGGCAGGTCCAGCCCAACCGCATGGTGGCGACCGGCGTTTGGCCCGGCGGTGTGACGCCGGCGTTGGCGACGTAGCTGAACGCGATCTTGCCGTCACTGGTGTTCAGCTCGGGATGGATCACCGGCGCATAACATCCGGAAGCGCACTTCCCTGCCGGGAGTAGGCCGCTACCGGCCACCGGGTCGAAGACGCCGCTGCTGTCGGCGAGGCGGACCGCGGCCACCTCGTCGTCAGCGAAAACCGCGTACGCGACGAACAGATAGCCACCGATGTGCGCAACGGACGGTGAGCCGGAGACCTGGGTCAGGGGGTCACTGCTGGCCTTGATGACTGGCTTGGGAAGCGGCAACGTGCCGCAGGTGACGTACGGCGTCGGCGCACATCCGCTGCTGGGCAGCGCCTGCCAGGCGTCGTCGGTGTTGGCCGAGGACGCGCCCTCGGTGCGGTAGCTCCAGTTGGTGGCGGTAGCGATTCGGGTCAGCGAGCCGGACAGGTTCGTCGAGTCGACCAGCAAGCGCGCCTGGGTGCAGTCGGAGTTCTGACCGCAGGCCAGCACGTTGAGGTACTTCTGGTTGCTGCTCGGCCCGTCCGACAGGTACGCGCCGGCGCCGTAGGTGTAACCGGGCTTGTTCACGGCCCAGCTGTGGTCCCGCCACGTCCCCGGCTGGAACAGCGCGTTGGCCAGCGTGGTGGCGTGCGGCGAGGCGTCCGGACTGTGCGCGTCCCAGACGTACTGCGCCGCACCGCCGGTCTTGAACAGATACTCGAGGTCAGGGTCGGCCTGCGTCGGCAGGTGGACGCAGAAGTCCTGATAGAAGACGACCGCGGTCTCCCGCCGGGCGTCGGAGTCCGGCAGCCGGATCACGCTGCTCGGCCAGCGCGCCTGGTAGTAGTAGTTGGCTGGTTTGTTGCTTGGCGGTGGGCAGGCGGGCCGTGCTCCGTCGGTGATGAATTCGGTGAAGTACGCCGGAGCGCCGTTGACGTAGGCCACTTCGACGGGCATCGGCGGCACGGCCGGCACCGAGCCGGGCGTCACCGGTGGCACGAGGGACGCGGTGTTCGTCTTGAAGTACTGCATCTTGGCGCCGGTGTTCGCGTTCCAGGCGTCCGTGTCGCCGAACGTCCACAGATCCCGGGTGACGCTCTGGCCGGACGCGTTCGTGCCGGTCAGCCGCGCGCTGAATCCTGCGTCGCGATTCGTGTAGTAGGGCGTGTTGCCGTGGCCGGGATCCACGGCCCTGATCACGCCGAGGTCTGTGGTCTGTCCGACCTCGCAGGCAGCGAGGACGCCGACCGTGAGGACGGCGGCTAGTGCGGCTGCCGAGAGCCGTCGCGTCCGTAAAGAGATACCCATGCGCGCCCCTGAAGTGGTGTGCGATCGGGCATCAGAGTTACTGAGGAGTACGGAAGAGGCAATCGGTTTGGAAGCATCTACCCGAAGTGGTGTGTTCTTCCGCTTCGGTGTTGTCTCAGCGGTTTTTAGCCGTGGTGAGCCGATCCAGCAGGGCCTGCCGGATCGCCGGCCGGGTGCCGAAGTTGAGCAGGAACGCCGCTTCGCGCAGCAGCCGCTGCGGATGGCTGTCGACCAGCACCGAACTGCTGCCCTGCTGGACGAAGAGTGCCGCCGCGGCGCGCAGCGCGAACTCGGAGCTGACCGCCCGCCCGGCCGGGACGTCCTGCGGCGCCGCCTGCTGCAGCCGGTCGCGGACGGCAGCCAGCTCGGCGGAGAGTGCCGCGCCGTCCTCACCCATGAGCCTGATCGCGCGGTCGGCCACCCCGCGGGCGAGGGATCCGGTGAACCGCAGCGACTCGGCGTCACCCTCCAGGTACTCCGACCTCGGTTGGACGGCGGTGACCCGGTCGGCGGGCACGAAGTGGTCGTGGAACTCCAGCGTCACGGTCCGGCTGGCCTGCACTGCGATCATCTCCAGCGGCCGGACGCTCATCGAGGCGCCCTCCGTCGGGTCCACGAGCGCCCACACCAGAAGATCGTCATCCTGACGGGCCGCGACGTACAGCGTGTCGATCATGTCCCAACCGGTCACCCACGGCGCGGTGCCGTTGAACCGCCACCCGCCAGGAACGCCGGTGGCGCGCAGCATCGGCGGACCGGGACGTGCGGCCGCGCCGATCGCCATGCCTGCCCGCCGGGTACCCGCGGCGAGCGGTGCGAGGTACTCCGCGCGGACGGCCTCGTTGCTGGTCTGCCCGACCGCCGACATCGCGCCGTGATGTTGCACCCAGACGAAGGCCGTGGTGAGACACCCACCGGCGAGCAACTCGACCACCCGCTGCACCGCCGGGTAGTCCGGCAGGTCAAGAGTGGTCAGCTCCTCCGGCGCCGCGAGTCCGAAGAAGCCCTTTGCCGCAATGAGCTCCAGATGAGTTTCCGGGACGCGTTCTGCCCGGTCGACCTCGATCGCCGCGGGGAACAGGACCTGGTCGGCGATGTGCTGGGCGTCGCGCATGGACTGGGACACAGGTCCGCTCCTCCACCGGTCGGCCGGGCTCGACCATAGATCAGGCCGTGCGGCCCGCGCGACGGTACGCGGCGGCTTGCTGCACACCGTCGACCCAGACGTCCTTGCGGGTGACCAGCCCGGACTCGTCGACGTCGACCACATCGACCAGGGGGATGCGGGCGGTGAAAGTACCGCCGTCAACGTCGGGCAGTTCGATCGCCATCGTCCACTCCAGGACCCAGTGACCGTCGCCGAGCAGCAGCCGGTCGACCTCCGAGCGGTAGTTCGGAAACTCCAGGAAAATCTGTGCGAAGTGCTGCCGCAGCGCTGCCCGGCCTTGCACCCGGGCGCCGCCGCTGCGCAGGGCAAACGTGGAGTCCTCGGTGTGGAGCGCCGCGATCGCCTCGGGATCCTTCGCCTCCCAGGCCGCGTGATAGCGGTCGAACGCCTGCTGCAGCACCTGCCGGTGCACGGTGGCCTCGGTCTGAGCCAGCACTTCGGACATCGGAACCCTCCTGGACTTGCGTCGTGGACCGGGTCCGACGAAGCATACCGACTCCGAGTCGGTTTTTTACCCCGAAGGCGAAGTGAGTCCCGACAGCAGATCGCGCAGCACCTCGCCGTAGCGGGGTGCCGCGCGGTCCGGGTCCGGTGCGCGCCCGATCGCCAGCGCGGCCTCCATCACGGCACCCAGCAGCAGCCGCGTCGCCGCCGACACCCGCTCCTGGTCGGTCCCCACCGGGAGGATGGCTTCGAGGGCGGCGCGCGTCATGCCGGCGAAATGGGCGTCATCGATCTCGCGCCAGCGCTCCCAGCCCAGAACGTTCGGACCGTCGACGAGCACCAGCCGTCGCCGCGTGGGGTGGGCGGCCCGCCTCAGATAGCCCTCCAGCGCTGCGGCCAGGTCGTCGCTCGACAACGGCTCCGGTCGCCGGTCTGCCCGCAGCTCGTCGGCGATCTCACCCTGAAGCTGGTCGACGACCGCGTCCAGCAGCGCCTGTTTTGAGGAGAAGTGGTGGTAGAAGGCGCCCTTGGCCACGCGAGCCCGGGCCGTGACGTCGTCGACCGTCACTCCGGCGTACCCGGCCTCGAGCATCAATGCCCGTCCGGCCTCGAGGATCGCCGCGATCGTGCGCTCGCTGCGCTCTCGCTGGCTCACCACGACGGCATCTCCATTGATCACCACTCCCCCGCGCCCTGTGTCCCGTCACCGTAGTAGCCAACCGGATCCGGCCGCGTCTGGCTCAACGGCGCACGTGCCGCAGGTACTGCACGACGAGAACCGTCAGTTCGAGCACGGCGGCCACACCGAGCACCACCACCGGGGCAGGCCCCGCAGGCACACCGTCGACGCGCTGCACACCCATGAAGTCGAGGTGGCGCTCACCGGTGAAAACGACGATCCAGAGCAACAGGTAGACGGCCTGAAAGGTGCGCGGGCTGCGGCTCAGGGAGCCCAGGGCGAGTGCGAGGGTGGGGATGAACACGGCGCCGCCCATCCAGGCCGCCGCGCCCGCGTTGTCGCCGATGCTCAACAGGCGAATCAGCGGTCCGATCCCGACGACGACGGTGACCAGCAGCGCTGTCGTCCATTCCGCGAGCAGGCGCCGCAGCGGCGCAGGCGTCGAGGCCACGATCGGGGTCAGCTCGTGCTCGCACTGCTGGGTGCCGACCCGCGACAGGATCAGGACCGGCCAGAGCCAGGCGACCGCGAGCAGGATCGTCGTCGCCGCCAGGAGCGGGACGACGGCGCCGGCGACGATCAGGCCGAGCACGCCGATCGTCCACACGCGTGGCGTCCGGCTGAGCAGCACCCGCAGCTCGCCGATCACCAGGCGACCGAACGGCCATCCGCGCTGCGCCGGGGTCATGGCCCGCACGCTTTCCGGGTGCCGGTCCGCGTCGGGTCCCGGCCCGCCTCCGGCGTCCGCCGCCGGCGCGCCCGCACCCGGCGCGCCCGCACCCGGCGCACCCGCACCCCGCGCGCCCGCACCCGCACCCGCCGCCGGCGCGTCCGCACCCGCCGCGACGCTTGCCGCGCCATCGACCGGGCCCACCGGCGCCGCGGCCGGCCGCCGTCGTGCGGTGTCGAACCGGGCGAACCACAGCGCCGGCACCAGCGCGAACGCCAGACCGAGCGTGATGAGCACGAGCGGCTGCAGGAGCAGCCCCGCGTCGATGTCGAGCCCGGACGTCCAGGTGAACCGTTCGGGCTGCTCACTGCGGGTGACCAGGCCGATGACCAGGTATACGTCCTCGGCGCCCGGATGTTGCGCCTGCACGTCCTGGCGCATCGCGTCGGACACCGCGGTGAGGCCCAACGGGTCGAAACCGAGCCCGGGCGCGAACCGCATCAGCACCTGGCTGGCGATCGTGAGCATGCTGGCCGCGACGCCCCACACCAGGTTGCCGAACCCACCGCGCAGGCGTGGCACCGCCTCGAACAGCACCGCCGCGCCGGCCACCAGCGTGATGAGCGAGACCGGGAACAGCAGGAACGGCGTCCACAGCGCGACGAGGTCGAGGCTCGACGCCTCCCCGCGCACCCACAGCGTCACCACTGCCATGACCGCGACGACGCCGGCCATCGAGGCGAGCACCAGGAAGTTGCTCAGAAACTTGCCGAACAGGTACGTGCGGGAGGTCAACGGTGTGGCCGCGAGGATCTGACCCACGCCGGTCTGCTCGTCGCGGCTGACCGTGTTCTTCACGACGTAGAACCCGGCGACGGCCAGCCAGCCACCCGTCATCACCGCCAGCAGGGTTCCGACGTAGGCGCTGTTGTAGGTGCCCCGGAAATCACCGACCTGCATCAGCGCGTAGCCGGCCTCGGCAGGCGGCGCGGCGAGGTAGGCGAACACGAGCGTGGCCAGCAGCGTCATCCCGAACGCGGGACGGCGAACCCGATCGCGGAAGTCCGCGACGGCCAGTGCGAACAGCGCGCCCATCACGACACCACCGGGATCGGGCGGACCGCCCACAGATAAGCGTCTTCCAGGTCCGGCTCCGCCGGAGTGGCCGACGGCGTCGGCTGCTCCGCCGACAACACCCGCGCCCTGGTCCCCTCCGGCGTGCGGACAGCGCGGCTGACCAGATGCTGACCGCGGAACGTGGCGAGGCGCTCAGAGCTCACCAACGTCTCCCACACCTGCCCGCGGACATCACTCAGCAGGTCCTCCGGGCGGCCCCGACGTCGCAGCCTCCCCTGCGCGAGTATCGCGATGTCGGCGGCGACCGCTTCCACATCGGACACGATGTGTGTCGACAGGAGCACGACCCGGTCGGCCGAGAGGTCGGTGAGCACGTCGCGGATGCGGATGCGCTCCTCCGGGTCGAGCCCGGCCGTCGGTTCGTCAACGATGAGCACCTGCGGGTCGTTGAGCAGCGCCTGCGCGATGCCGACCCGCTGGCGCATCCCACCCGAATACTTGCCGAGCGGCCGTTTGCCAGCCGCCGTGAGGTTCAGCAGATCGAGCAGCTCATCGATGCGTTGCCGGGCCGACCGGCGGCCAAGCCCCTTCACGGCCGCGAGGTAGGACAGAAACTCTCGCGCGGTCAGGTGCGGGTACACCCCGAAGTCCTGGGGCAGGTAGCCGAGCACCCGGCGCAGCTCCCCCGGGTCGGCGGCGGTGTCGGTGCCGTTCCAGGTGACCCGCCCGCCCGTGGGCCTGGTCACCGTGGACAGAATGCGCATCAGCGACGACTTGCCGGCTCCGTTGGGGCCGAGCAATCCCAGGACACCTGGGCCGATGCTCATGCTCACGTCGGAGACCGCGGTCAGGTCGCCCCGATACACCTTGCTGACGTTCGCGAGTTCGAGCAGCATCGGAATCACGCTCCCGAAGCTTCGCGCAGGCCGTAGCGGGTGTGCAGCGTCCGCAGGCGCCTCGGCGCCCACCAGTTCGACCCGCCCAGCAGGCTCATGGTCGCGGGCACCAGCAGGCACCGCACGATCGTGACGTCGACCAGGACCGCGACGAACAGCCCGATGCCGATCACCTCGATGTCGCCGACCTTGGCCGCTCCGAAGCAACCGAACACGACCAGCATCAGCAACGCAGCCGAGGTGATGATGCGGCCGGTTCGCTGCAGCCCACGCCGTACCGCCGTCGCGGTGTCCACGCCGCCGTCGACGTACTCCTTGATCCGGCTCAGCAGGAACACCTGGTAGTCCATCGACAGGCCGAAGGCGAACGCAAAAACCAGCCCGATGACGAACGGGCTGAGGCCGCCGACCGTCCGGGTGTCCAGCAGGCCGGAGAGCCAGCCGTGCTGAAAGACGCCGACCAGCACTCCGAACGTCGCGCCGAGGGACACGACCGTCGTCACGATTGCCTGCAGCGGCACCACGACCGAGCCGGTCATCAAAAAAAGCAAAATGCTCATGGCGACGAGAGTGAGCAGGATCGCCCACGGCATGTTCTGGCGCAGCGTGGTCAGGGTGTCCACGAGGGAAGCCGCGCTGCCGGTGACCCAGGACTCCCCGCCCGCCGGGCGGTCCGCCCGTAGCCGTCGGACCAGGTCCTGCGCACCGTCGCCCTGCGCGTCGCCGCGCACCGCGAGCACCACGACCGACAGGTCCGGTCCCGCCGCCCGTGCGGGCTCGACCCGGATGACCTCCTGGTCGGTGCGCCACCGGGCCGCCCAGTCGTCGAGGGCGTCCGGCGACGTGCGGGCGACGACGGTGACCGCCGGCTGCACGGTACGGCCGTAACGAGCGGACAGGTCGTCCGCTACCGCGACCGACTCGATGCCGCGCGGGAACCCTTCGAGCAAAGGCTGTTTGACGACGACGCCCAGCAGCGGAGCACCGGCCGCGATCAGCGCGACGACGGTGCCGAGCATCACCAGCAGTGGCCGCCGCTGCGTCGCACCGGCCAGCCGCGCGAAGAAGCCACGTTCGGCGTCGTCGGCGCTCTCGTCCTCGCCCTCGCCGGGCGTCGCGGCGATCCGGCGCAGGGTGCGCCGCGACGGGCGGACCCACCGACCGACCGCGGCCAGCATCGCGGCCGTGAACGTGAGGGCGGTGAACATCGCCACCAGCGCCACCGAGATCCCGGCAGCCGCCATCGCCTGCAGGCTGGTGATCTTCAGCAGCAGCAGACCGCTCAACGCGGCTGCGATCGTCAGCGAGCTGAACACGACGGTGCGGCCCGCGGTGCCCCACGCACGGCGCAGCGCCGCGGCTCGGCCGGACCGGTCCGGCCGCTGCTTGCCCGCAGCCAACGCGGCGCGGTACTCGGGGATCAGCTCCTCGCGGTAACGCGCGACCAGCAGCAGGCCGTAGTCGACCGACAGGCCCAGCGAAAGCAGTGTCACGACCGTGATGACGTTGCCGTCGAGCTGCACGAACTGCGAGAACCCGAACAGCACCGCGAAAGCGCCCGCCGTGCTGGCCAGCGTTGCCAGCAGCGGTACACCGGCGATGATCAGCCCGCCGAAGACGAGCACCAGGAGGATCGCGATCAGCGGCAGCGAGGTCACTTCGGCCCTGGCCAGGTCGCCCTGAACGGCTTCGCCGACGTCGTTGTTGAGCACGGCGTTGCCGCCCACTCGGACGGTCATGCCGGGAACATCCGCGCTCGTACGGCGCAGCCGCTCGCTCACCTGCTCGACAACGACGTCGTCGTCGTCCATCCGAGACAGCGTCAGCTGGAGCGCGACCCCGCTGCTGTCGGTGGCGAGGACCGGTTCGTCCACATCCCGGACGCCGTCGATCCGCGCCACGTCATCGCTCGCGCGGGTCACCGCGTCGCGCACGTCCGGTGAGCGCGGGTCGACCCCTTCGAACAGGGCGACGATCTGATCACCGCGGTCGCCCGCGGCGTCGAGCACCTGGCCCGCCTTGACGGACTCCGGCGCATACCGCTGCTCGACGGCACCGATGTTGTCGAGTACCTGGCCCGCGGCCAGCACACCGCCCGCGAAGAGAACCAGCCATCCGCCAAGTACCCAGAAACGATATCGGAAACAGAATTGACCTATTCGACTCATCATGCGAGAAGAATGGGCGCCTATAGACGCGAAATCGTCAGTGCCCAATGCAGACTCGAATGGGTGCCAGGTACACCCCGAACCTGTTGCTAGCACCGTAGACGGCTCGTGGTCGCCGACCATACGGTTCATCCATGCAGGCGCTGGTGCCGCTCGTGACGTTCGTCCGCCGGACGTGGTCGGCGCGGGCCTGGTGGGCTACCAGCCATCTGGTCATCGGCGCGCCGATCGGCCTGTTCACGGCGGCCGTCCTGGTCGTGCTGGCCGCCCTCACTCTGACGTTGGCGGTGACCGTCGTATTGGCGGCGGTGATGCTCATGCAACTGATCATCTTCAACGGCACGTTCACGTCGTGGCAGCGATCGCGGTTCGCCGCTCTGATCGACGTCCAAATCTCGCCGTTGCCGCAGCAGAGCCGAGACCAGTCGGTCTGGCGTTGGGCGATCGCCGAAGCGCGCACGGGCAGGACCTGGCGGCAATTCGGGTACCACGTGTTCGCGGGCGTGTTCGGCCCCGGCGCAGCCGCGGCCGTGGTCGGGGCATGGTCGATCGGGCTCCTGGCGACCGGTTCGTTCGTCCTCTCCGAAGGCCTACCCGACCTGTTACCGGCCGATCTGGACGGCGTCCTCGCGCGTACGGCGCTGACGGGAGGCGGGCTGGCGCTGCTGTTCGCCGCGCCGTGGCTCGCCCGCGGGTTGGCCGCAGCGGACGCCGGGCTGGCCCACCGGCTGCTCGGGCCGAACCGCCGCGACGAGCTAGCGATGCGCGTGGAGTCGCTGACTGCGAGCCGGGCCGCGCTCGTGGAGGCGGTTGATGCCGAACGCCGACGCATCGAACGCGATATCCACGACGGGACCCAGCAGCGGCTGACGTCGCTCGCGCTGAACCTCGGCATCGCCCGCGCCACCCTCAGCGACCTGCCGGCACCGGCGCTCGAGGCGATAGTGAACGCACACGACGAGGCCAAGCAGGCATCGGCGGAGCTGCGCGAATTCGTGCGCGGCATGTACCCGGCGGTGCTGCACGACCGGGGCCTCGACGCCGCCCTGTCCGGCATCGTGGCTCGTGCGCCGCTGCCCGTGCGGCTACGGGTCAAGGTTCCGGGGCCGGTCTCGGCGGCCGTGGAGGCGGTCGCGTACTTCGTTGTCTCCGAAGCGCTGACCAACGTCGCCAAACACGCGCACGCGTCAGCCGTCGACGTGACCGTCGAGCAGGTCGGCGACCGGCTGCACGTCACCGTCCACGACGACGGGCGCGGTGGAGCCGTCGTCGGCACCGGGAGCGGTCTACGCGGTCTGGAACAACGGACCGCGTCGGTCGACGGAACGTTGCGCCTCGACAGCCCCGCCGGGGGGCCGACCACTATCGTCGCGGACCTGCCATGCGCGTCGTGATCGCCGAGGATTCCGTCCTGCTCCGCGAAGGGCTGGTGCGGCTGCTCGAGACCAGCGGCATCGACGTCGTGGCCGCGGTCGGTGATGCCGACGCTCTGGTGGCCGCCGCCGAGGCGCACCTGCCCGACTTGGTGCTGGCCGACGTGCGCATGCCCCCCACTCACACCGACGAGGGCCTGCGCGCAGCCCTCCAGCTCCGCAAGCAGCGACCCCGGATGGCGGTGCTCGTGCTGTCGCAGTTCGTGGAGGAGCGCTACGCCGTCGAACTGCTCACCGGCGAGACGGGCGGGCTCGGGTATCTGCTCAAGGACCGTGTTGCCGACGTCGCCGACTTCCTCGATGCGCTGCACCGCGTGGCCGCCGGCGGCACCGCGCTCGACCCGGAAGTCGTGTCCCAGCTCCTCGTCCGCCGGCGCAGTGATCCGCTCGACGCCCTGACCCGACGGGAGACGGACGTCCTGGCGCTGATGGCGGAGGGCCGTTCCAACAGCGCCATCGCCACGGCGCTCATGGTCAGCGACAGCTCCGTCGCCAAACACATCGCGAGCATCTTCACCAAGCTCGACATCCCGCCGGCGGACAACGACCACCGGCGCGTCCTCGCGGTGCTGCGCTTTCTCAAGGTCTGACATGGCTAGCCCGACCCGGCGCGCCTGGCGGATCACCGGAGCCTCCGCCACCTGCCTGGCCGTCCTGCTCGGCACCACCGTGCTGTGGTCGGGCGTGACCCACCTGGCCGTCGACCGGGAGACCCAGAGCGAGACCTACGACCACGCGGTCGACCGGGTCGAGCTCGACCTCGATGAAGGCGCGATCCGCATCGCCGCCGGCGCACCCGGCCAGGTGGCGGTCGAACGTCGGCTGGAATGGTCCGGCGAAAGGCCCACGGTCGAGGAGACCTGGCACGGCGACACGCTGCGGATCACCGCGCGCTGCCGGAAATCCGCCTGGAGCCGGGAGCACTGCGCGGCCGGGTACACGCTGACCGTGCCGGCCGACGTCGAGATCGACGCGCGCACCCGCACGAGCCGCATCGAGGTCCGCGGGCTGACCGGCGACCTGCGGCTCAGCGGCTCGTCGGGCGACGTCACGCTCACCGACACGAGCGGGCGAGTTCGGGTCACGACCGGCGCCGGCGCGATCACCGCCACCGGCCTGCGCGACGGCCCGGTGGAGGTCCACGCGAACTCGGGCGACGTCCATCTGCGCTTCGCCGCGGCACCCGAGACCGTGCGGGCGACCACCGCCGCCGGCAACGTCGACATCGCGGTTCCCCGCACGGACGCCTACCGGGTGTCGGTCGAGACCGCGGACGGTGATCGCGAGGTCAGCGTCCGGCAGGACAGCGCCGCTACCCGCACCATCGCAGTGCGGACCACCCGCGGCGACGTGAAGATCACCCAGAGCCGCTGACCGTTCGGATACACAGCGAGCCGGATGTCGATCGCTGCCGATCGGCTACGACTCCTCTCTGCCAGACCCGCCTCCGAGCACGAGAGAGTAGAGAGAATCGGATGAGCACCTCACCCAACAAGCAGCTGGTCGAGACCTACCTCGAGGGTTTCCGCACCAACGACCACGAGAAGATCCTGTCGTGCCTGTCCGACGACATCGCATGGACCGTCTTCGGTCACTTCCGGCTCACCGGCAAGAAGGCCTACGACGACGCCATCGAGGGACCCGGATGGGTCGGTCCTCCCCAGCTGGAGGTCGTGCGGATGGTCGAGGAGAGCGACACCGTCATGGCTGAGCTGCGAGGGTCCGCTCCCCAACAGTCCGGCGAGCCGGTGCGCATGTCGATGGCAGAGGTGTTCGTGATCCGCGACGGCAAGATCACCGAGCGCCGCGCGTGGGTGATCCCGCTCGTCGAGAACGACCACCGCTGACCGGGAGCCAGCGCTGAGGGGGTCCGCGAGCGGCTCCCTCAGCGGAGAGTCAATTGACCGATGTCGGGCCGCGCCGGGCGCCGCACAGTGTGTCTACAGGTTCAGGCACCGTGTGGAGCGGACATGATCACGATCGATCAGCGGGCAACCGCATCCCGGACACTCGTCGGCGGGCGCTACCGGCTCGACTCGCGTCTCGGCAGCGGTGCTTCCGGCACGGTCTGGCTCGCCCAGGACGAGGAACTCGGCCGCACGGTCGCCGTCAAAGAGATTCCCCGGGAGCTGGCCCCCTACCCCGGCGCCGGCCGCCTCGAGGCCCGTGCCGCCGCCCGCATCGACCACCGGGCCGTCGTCGCCGTGTACGACTTCGTGGCGCAGGACAGCGACGGCGTCGATTGGATCGTGATGGAGGCGCTCTCCGGCCGAACCCTGGCCTCGGTGCTCTACCAGTACGGACCGGTGAGCGGCGACGAAGCCCGCTACCTCGCCGAACACCTCCTGGACGCACTGGGCGCGGTCCACGGCGCCGGACTGATCCACGGCGACGTCAAGCCGGGAAACGTCCAGCTCTGCGACGACGGCCGCGTCGTGCTGCTGGACTTCGGGCTCGCGACCGTCCCCCGCCGGACGGCAGGCGCGACCGACGGACCGGTCGCCGGCAGCCTGCCCTACATCGCTCCGGAGATCCTGCGGTCCGGCGTCTACTCGCCGCAGTCGGACCTGTACGCGCTGGGCATGACCCTCTACGTCGCGCTCACCGGCGAGGCACCCGACATCGACCTGACCGCCGACCAGTACCGCGTGCCGGAGATCCCGCCGCACGCCGCAGCCTTCGCCGGTGTGCTGCGGGGCCTACTGGACCCCGACCCGGACACCCGATTCGACGCGGACGCGCTCGACCGCGCCCTCCGCCGCCTACCCCGGTGAGTCCTGGACCGCTGTGGGCGACACACAGTCGGCGACGAGACGACCTAGCGCTTCCGGAGCATTGACGTGCGCAAGGTGCCCCTGCCCTGGTAACACGTGCACGGTCGCACCCGGCGTCATCTGCGCGACCGCGTCGAACGCGGTGCCGTACGGCTCACCGCCTCGGCTGTCCTCGCCGATGATCAGGTCGACCGGCGCTTCGATCGCAGCCCACTCGAGGACCTCCGTCTCGACGCTGTATTCGCTGCCGAGCGGGCCACTGGGCGCCCGGCCCCGCCGGTTGAGAACGAGCCCTCGCGCCTGCCTAAATCCGCACACTTGGCCGGGATGACGCCGAACGAGTTGGCATGCGTGAGCACAACCTGTTTAGTGATGAGCACAGTGCCATGTGACTTGTGGGGCCGCTGTGCTCGTTGTGGCGGAGCGTGCTGGTGTGAGGTGATGAGTGGCATCGACACCGTTACCGAGTCCGGCGATGGTGCAAGCGGCTCAGGACGGCGACGTCCGGGCTATGAGGACGCTCGTCACCGCCCATCTGCCGCTGCTCTACACGCTGGTCGTCCGCGCGGCGAGTCCCACGGTCGACGTCGGCAATGTGCTGGGCCACACCGTCACGCTCGTCGCTTCCGGCATGCCAGGACTGGCCGAGCCGGATAGCTTCCGGCCGTGGCTGCTGGGCACCGCGATGCGGTTCCTCTGGGCAGCCGAGGAGGCCGGGAATCCGCGCGACACGGGCCGGCCTGCGGTCCAGGTCGATCCGCACGACCAGCGGGAAGAGGCGAACGCCGCCGTCCAATGGCTGGTCGCCGACGATCGCGCACTGCTCTCGTTCTGGTGGCTGGAGGCGTCCGGCGAACTCAACCGCGCAGAGATGATCGCCGCCTGCGGGCTCACGCCCGCGCAAGCCGAAACCCGCCTTCGGCAGGTCGAGGCCCACTTCAACGACGCCAGAACAACAATTCGGACGCTCAGCGCGGCGCCGCCGTGTCCGGAGCTGGCGGATCTGCTGCGGCATTGGGACGGCCGTCCGTCCGATCGGCAACGTCGTCAGATCACGCGGCACGCCACAAACTGCTCGACGTGTTCGGCGCGAGCGGACGACCTGATCCCGGCCGACCGTCTCATGCGCGGCAGCCCGTTGTTGGCGCCACCGCCCGCACTCGTCGAGGAACTGCTCGCGCGGTGCGACCGAACGCCGGAGCCGGCCGGCGGTTCCTGGGGTGCGGCGCTCATCGACCGAGCACGGCGCGCTGCGGAAATTCCATGGGTGGCGACGGCGGCCCGGTTCATCGCGGTCACCGGCGCCGTCGTGCTGACGATCAGCACGTTGCTGGCGTACGCCGACAGCCGGAAGACGCAACCCGAGCCCACCTCGACGCGCATCGGGCCCGCGGCCCCCTCAGCCTCCCCGTCGCCCGCGCGGGCAACGTCCGCTGCGACGACCCCGTCGGCGAGCAGTTCTCCACGCGCGCCGTCCAGTTCGACCGCGGTGGCGTCACCAGCCTCGGCGCCGCTGAGTCTGTCCGGTTCCCGGTCGCTCCGGTCGGTCGCGCACCCGGATCGGTACGTGCGGGCGGTCGACGACCTGGCCGCCGTCACCCCCGTGAGCCGATCCAGCTCCGGAGCGTCCCGGCGGGAGGCGACGTTCACCGTGGTGAGAGGCCTTAGCGACCCCTCGTGCCGGTCATTCCGCGACGCCTCGGGCCGCTATCTGCGGCACTTCGCGTTTCGCGTCCGGCTCGACCACGACGACCGATCCGAAATCTTCCGGCAGGACGTCACGTTCTGCGCTCGTACGGGCGCCACGCGCCGATCGGTGTCGTTCCAATCGACGAACTACCCGGACCGATACCTCCACCTGCGTGGCGACGAACTCTGGATCGACCGGCCGGACAGCAGCCCGGCGTTCCGCGCCGCGGCCTCGTTCGAGGTCTCCGCGCCCTTGGCGTGAGCCGTGTGCGTGCGCTTGACTGATTATCAGTCAAGAGCTGGAAGGAGCGGATATGACGATGAAGCCGCGACACGCTCCACTCGACGGGACGCGCATCCTGGTAACCGGCGCCTCGAGCGGAATCGGACGCGCCCTGGCCTTGCAGTTGGCAGACGCCGGGGCTCGCCTCGCTCTGTCGGCGCGCAGAGTGGAGCTACTCGAAGAGCTTGCGGCCGAGATCGCAGCCGGCGGCCACCCTGCCCCGATCCTGCTCCCGGACGACCTCGCGGTGCCTGGCTCCGCCGCGCGCCTGGGTCAGAGCTGCCTCCATGCGTTCGAGGGAAGCATTGACATCCTGGTCAACAACGCCGGGACAAGTCTCACCGGCGCGTTGAGTCACCACGCCGATGACGCCGCAGCCAGAGCGGTGTTCGAACTCAACCTGTGGGCGCCGATCGCGCTGAGCGCCGCGGTGGTCCCGGCCATGCGCGCTGCCGGGTCCGGCACGATCGTGAACGTCACCTCGACGCTTCAAGCAGTGCCGTTGCCGCTGCTGGGGTACTACGCGGCATCGAAGGCTGCCCTGGCACAGGCCACCCGGTCCCTTCGATTGGAGTTGTCGAACACACCGGTGCGCGTACTCGAAGTGGTGCCCGGCGGGACAGACACGGCGCTCCGCGACATCGACGACCTGCCTTGGCAGGGCGCACCACCCAGAACACTTCCGCCGATCTCGGCGCAGTCCATGGCAGCACGAATCGTGCGCTCGTTGCGTCGCGGGGACACACGGCTCGTCTATCCGCCCTACTCGCTGCTCCCACTAGAATTCCCCATGGTCGGACGGGCGGTAGCGCGGCTGGCCGGCGGCCGTGTCGACACAGCCGCCGCGATCGATCCGCTCGGCTAGCGTCACCTGACGATGACCTCCATCGACCAGAGCCAGGACCGCCGCCGACGGCTGCTCACCGCCGCACGCACGTTGTTCGCCGCGCGTCCGTACGAGAAGGTCACCACTACCGAGATCGCCAAACGGGCAGGTGTCGCGTACGGCCTGATCGCCCATCATTTTGAGAACAAACACGGCCTCTACCTCGCCGTCATGAAAGAAATCGGCGCCGAACTCGCCGCCGAGCAAGACGCCCCACTCACGGGTGACACGCTGGAGGACCAGCTACGCGAGGCGCTCGGGCGGCACGTCCGTTACATCGACCAGAACGCCGCCGGCTTCACCGCCATGATGCGCGGCGGCCTCGGAACCGACCCGGAGTTCCGTTCGATGTTGGAGACGTTGCGGTGGGTAGGTGCCGCGCGCATCCTTCACCGCCTCGGCGTGCCCGACCCGCCGCCCGCGACGCTGCGGAGTGCCATGCGCGCCTGGGTGGCCTACTTCGACGAGCTCATGCTCGACCGCATCGAAACTCAGGCTCTCGACCTCGGCGATCTTGTCGAACTCGCGGCGGCGGCGCTGAAGTCCACTGTTGCGGCGACGCTCGAGCTCGATCCGGAGATTCGAGTGCGCTCCGACGTTCACCAGCTGCTCCACAGCCGACCAGCGACCGGAAGTCGACTCCCGGCCCGGTCGTGAGACCCGACCCATCCGAGGCTGCGTGCCGCGTTCTACCAGCGGCTCGGCACGGCGTTGAGCCCTTTCGCTCGTTCCGTGCTGTGGCGCGGGAGGCGTGGTGCTCAGCCGGCGTTGCGACGGGTGCGGCGGGTGTAGGAGTGGGTGGCGATCGCCAGCCCGCCGACCCAGATGAGGAATTGACCAATTCCGTAGATCCCGGTGCGGGCGTCGAAGATGGCGTCCGGGTTGTTCCACTGGAGCGGCATCAGGACGGCGGCGAACACGGTGTAGGCGAACAGCGCGACCGACAGCGCGACGCCGGGTGCGATAAGGAGTATTCGCGGGACCTGACGGCCGCTGAAGGCCGGTACCCAGCGGGGGAAAACCAGGCCCCAAGGGCGAACCAGAGCAATGGCCAGCACGGCCGGCAGCAGGGCCAGCAGGTTGAGCGTCAGCAGGTACACAGCGCCGCCGTCCTCGTACCAGGGACGGAACAGCTCGGGGTCGGCGAAGAGCGGAATGCCCAGCGCCCAGATCGCATGCAGCGGGATGAAGCCGATGGTGGCCGCGGCGGCCGCCGCGTAAGCGGCCCTCACCGCGTATCGCGGAGGCGGCGCCACCACGTGGGCCTGGGCACCCGTGGGCAGACGATCCGCGATGGCGGTATCCAGTGACATGAGGCCTCCTCGGCTGTCCGCCCGCTCGGGCGGCGTGTCTCCAGGATCTCGGCTCAGCACCCCGTCGAACATCTGCCGATCGGCAGATAGCGGAGGCGAGTCCGGTCACTTCGACCCGCCGCCCGGGTGGGTGAGGTTGAGCCGGGCAAGCCGGCCGGGGTCGGACAGGATGTCGATCGCGGCGATCTTGCCGTCGGAGACCGTGAAGCTCATGACGGAGATCAGCTGATCATCGACGGTGTTGACCAGGCCGGCGAGGCCGTTGACGCGCGCCGGATACGTGGCGGCGCTGGAGGCCATGCGCTGGAAGGTGGCGAGCTGCCCGGAGACAGCCGCGGCGCCCCGGATTGCCTTCATGCCGCCGGTGAGCACCCCGCCGTCGGCGCGAAGCACCACGTCCGGATCGAGAATCGACACCAGCGCTTCGAGGTCGCCGCCGCGCGCGGCGGCGAGGAAAGCCTCCACCACGCGGCGCTGGCCGCTCAGATCGGCGTCGGGCTCCGGGGCCGCGCCGCGGACTCGCTGGCGCGCCCGGCTGGCGAGCTTCTTGGCCGCCGAGGGGGTCCGATCCACGATCGGCGCTATCTGCTCGAACGGCAATCCGAACATGTCATGGAGCACGAGCGCCAGCCGTTCGGCCGGGGGCAAGGAGTCCAGCACGACCAACAGCGCTAGGCCCACCGAATCGGCCAGCAACACCTCCTGCTCCGGATCGGAGGCGTCCTCACGGCCGACCACCGGATCGGGCAGCCAATCCTCCAGCGACTCCTCGCGTCGAGCCTTACGACTCCGCAGCATGTCCAGGCAGACTCGGCCGACCACGGTGGTCAGCCAGCCACCCAGATTGTCGATGGCACCGGAGTCCGAACGCGCCAGCCGCAGCCAAGCTTCCTGCACCGCGTCGTCGGCCTCGCTCAGCGACCCGAGCATGCGGTAGGCGACCGCTCTCAGGTGCGAGCGGTGTCCCTCGAACTGGACGGCCAGAAAATCCTGAGGCGTCACGGCGGCGTTCCTTCTCTCTCGGCAGCGTCGTACCGCTGACGCGGCGAACCGCCCAAAGGTGACCACGCAACGCCCCGGTGAGATCCAACGCCGCACCGGTCACCTTCCCGCCGACCGATCCGTCGAAGCAATGCAACCCCGAATCGCAGAAGGGAAAGCCCACCGTGAACACCACCGAGTCGCGCCTGCCCAACCCCGCCGTCCTGGTTCCCGAGCTCAAGGACATCGGCGGCGCCCTGTTCAAGGCGACTGCCAACGGGACGATCCCGCAGACCACCATCGGTCTGGTGCAGCTACGCGCCGGCCAGATCGTCGGCAGCACGTACCTGACGATGCTGCACACCGGCAACCTCCGGAAGGCCGGCATCAGCGAAGAAAGCATCACCGCCGTGGCGTCCTGGCGAGACGCGCCCTACTTCACCGCTGCCGAACGGGTCGCGCTGGAGCTGGTCGAGGCTGTGCTCACCGTCAGCCCGTCGGGAGAGCGCGTCCCCGACCAGCTGTACACCCGAGCGTCCGAGCAGTACGACGACAAGGCGCTCGCCACCTTGATCATGGCCATCGGCCAGGTCTGCTTCTTCCTCCCGCTGGCCCTGATTGGCAAGCCGCTCCCCGGTGTATCGCCGACGGAGCAGTGGAGGCAGTAACGAACTGCTGCGCCTGCATCCGGACGCCTGACCGGTCCCGGGGCGGCGGGGTTCTCAGCCCTGCCGCCCCGGCGAGTGTCTGATCCACCTTGGGGTCGAAATCCCCTTGAGGTCTCGACTTTATCGAACGCATGTACGTATCCTGTCGGGCATGGCTCGTGGCTTGCGTACCCCTGCCGAATACGGCTTCGGTCTCACCATCGATGACGCGACCTACCCGATCCGGATGTTCGGCCGCGGCGAGGACGACGTCCGGGCCAAGGTCGAGGTCAACTTCGGGCGTCGGGTGCCGCGGTACCACCGGTGCCTGGACGAAGATCGGCCCGCGGTGCGGATCGAATGGGGCCAGGTCAAGGAGTGGTCGATCTCGACGCCGACGCTGCTGCAACAGCGGGCGCCCAGCTCACCGCAGACCAGCGACTGAGCCTGCGTAGGAATCTGATTGCGTGATCAGAGATGGCCCGGCAGGTTCGCGGTGTGCATCCGGGTCAGCTTTCGGTACCGACGGACGTTGTCGGCAGGCTTGTCGCCGCCCAATTTCCTCGGTGGGCCGGGCTGCCGGTCAATCCGGTGGCGAGTACCGGCACAGTGAACGCGTTGTTCAGGCTCGGCGATCGTTTCGTAGCGCGGTTTCCGCTCGCGCCCGGCGACCCCGAGGCAATGCGACACCAGCTGGAAGCCGAGGCGCGAGCCGCCGGGGAGTTGACCGGCCGGACGCGGTTCCCGACGCCGGAGCCGCTGGCGCTGGGCGAACCCGGCTTGGGCTATCCCTTGCCCTGGTCGGTCCAGACGTGGATCCCGGGGACCACCGCGATCGACGACGATCCTGGGATGTCGGACAAGTTCGCGGAAGATCTCGCTGAGTTCATTCTCGGAGTCCGGCGCCTCGACATCCGCGGCCGGACGTTCAGCGGGCCCGGCCGCGGCGGCGACCTGCGGGCATCGGACGCCTGGATGGAGACCTGTTTCCGCCAGAGCCAATCACTGCTGGACGTCGAGCGGCTGCGCTCGATGTGGACAACCTGGCGCCGTCTGCCTCGGTATCGGCCCGACACGATGAGCCACCGCGACCTGATTCCCGGCAATGTGCTTGTCGCCTCCGGTCGGCTGGTCGGCGTCCTGGACGTCGGAGGGCTCGGCCCAGCCGATCCGGCGCTCGATCTCGTCTCGGCCTGGCATCTGCTCGGCACCGGGCCGCGGGAGGTACTCCGCGCGGCGCTGGCCTGCGACGACCTGGACTGGGCCCGCGGCCGGGCCTGGGCGTTCGAACAGGCGATGGGCCTCGTCTGGTACTACGCCCGGACCAACCCGACGATGAGCGCGCTGGGCCGCCGCACCCTTCACCGAATAGCTGCGTCCTAGACACCCCCACCCAGCAGCCTGGTCGTGCGAAGCGCGGTGATCCGTAAGGCATGCTCAGCACGTGAGCAGGCGTCGGCCGTGGAGGCGCACGTGGGGGCAGTGCCCGGCATGCGCTCATCCGTGGTCTGAGCATCAGTTGCCCGCGTCCCGGCCACGGCCGATGACCGGGTGGAGCAGGACTCGGGGGTGGTCAGGGTCATCGGCGACGGCCGCGTACCGGTTCATTAGAACCGGTTCGAACCCGAGCACATCCACGATCTGACCGCTTCGCCCGTCGAGGACGACCGATCGCTTTTCGCGCGTGCCGTACAGAGCGCCGTTCCAGGCCATTGTGATCAACGGCGCCCGTGTACCGGTCGCCCGCCACCGCGCCTGAAAAGTTTCGACGTCGTAGCCGACCGCGAGCGCATATTCCGGAGCAGTCTCGTCATGCGTGGCGCAGACGATCGTCTCCCGCTGATCGAAGACACACTGGTCCAGCCGATCGTCGATATCCATCGATCGGACCGAGGCGCCGGTGGCGGCGCGGAGGAACGAGACGAAGTAGTCCTCGTCGAACCAGTCGCCGTGCACGTAGATCAACCCGTTGCCCAGCGACTCCACTTGGAGGCTGTGGCCTTGCGGCCCGTCCGACCACAGGCGGGTGCCGTCGCTGGTCCGCAGGCCGACGACCTGGCTCCGGCCTTCCGGAGCGTCGATCTTCGCGAGAACTACCGGTCCGTCGACGAGCATCGCCTCGACGCCGCGCACCGCCCATCGCAGGCGATGGTTACGGGTATCGACCGCGTAGGTGATGGGCCCGTCGGCTCTGTTCTGCCGGAAAACGAGCGTGTCATCATCCACGCCGACCAACGTGACGGCGTGACCGGTGGAGCCGGGCGGTACGTCGACCCGCGTGGACCACCTCCGCGCACCGGTGGCGGGGTCGAGAGCCAGCAGATGCACCGCGTCGCGGCGTTGCGGGCCCGGCAGCAGCACGAACGCCGCCGCGTACACGGTCGGCGCGGTACCCGGAGCGCCGAGGACCAGGTCAGCGAAGTTCACCGGCCCGCCCGCGCGCAGGTCGCTCTCCCGAACGGTCCATCGGCGTTCTCCGGTGACGGCATCGACCGCCACAACGCCGGACTCGTCGACATAGGCGAACGACCGACCGATCAACACACCGGGATTCTCAGAGCCCTCCACCACCGCAACCAGGACGGCCGGACCGAAGCGAAGACGAGAAGCGGCGTCCCCTGATAACAGCAACATGCCGGCCACGGCGAGACAGACCGGAACCGCGAACCTGAATCGACGTCGGTTCCGCACGTCAGCGCCTACTTCCTCTCGCTCACGACTCGTCAGTCACCTACCGATCAACCAGCACGGATACCTGGCGATCAGCTGATATCCGGTCGGCTCCGGCCGGGGCGACGCGCTCACCCTTCCATGACCCAGGCCGGACGGGCTTGCCCGGTGGCGCCTCTTCGACGGCATTCCCATTCGTCGGGAACAACGTCCGACGCCGCGCGCGAGAACGGTAAAAAGCCCAGGTGGTCAAGGTGATACCTCAGCTGGATGCCGTCTACTGCGAGGGTTGGGATCCCGTTACACGGGGCGTGGTCGGTGTGCTCGACCCGGCCGTGGCGCGCGCCCGGGACAGCCGCGGCGAGCAGTACGCCGTGCTCCTGCTGGTCGGCGACGTTCCGTTCGCACTCATGGAGATCGCCTGGGCGTATCGGGCGTGCACGGTCTGGCACTTCGACGACGAGTTGCGACGCTGGCTCAAGCACGACTTACGACGCTTGGCCGACGACGACCTCTTCCTCATCGAAGCCGTCGAGTGGACCTACTTCGATCCCGCCCACGACGAGTTCGACCCGTCCGCCACTCAGGAGACCGAGGAGTATGCGCCCGACGGGAACGACGCCGGGTGGGCGCACCATCCGATGCCGCAGTTCGGCGACTGGTCGTCGCTAGCGGCGCTGCACGACGACGGGTTGAGATGCCTCGCCTGCGTCGACGCTGCCGCGCTGCCCGAACAGGTTGCGCCCTCGCCGCTGGCCGAGCCGCCGTGGCGACCACCTCAGCCGCTACAGCCGGATCTGGATGCCGTACTGCAGAACGGCGGCCGTCTGAGGCTGGCCTACGAGGACGCAACTGAAGACTCGATCGTCGAGCTCCGCGAAGCCGGTGAACTGCGCATGCCTACCGGACGCCTGGTCGCGGCGGACCCGTATCCGCTGGAGTTCGGCAACAAGCCCTTCACCGAAACCGTTCCACCTGGTTCGTATCCGGTGATCATCAGCTATCTACCGGACTCAGGCACCACCGCAGCGGCCCGCCTCGTCATCCGCGACGAACCTGTCGAACGATGGGAGTTGGCGCTATGCGCCGGCCAGGACACCATCGCCCTCGGCGACGGTGAGTTCTACGGATTCGGGGTGGACACCGGGACCGCGTGTTTCGTCGACGCGGCCGGCGCCGACGCGCTTCCGGCTCTGCTCGAGCCCCGCTGGATCGAGTTCCACGACCGCGAGCACGGTCCGACGCAGACGGTCGATCTCGGCGAAAGCGGCGCGAACGTCATCTCCTGGGCCAGTGGCTACGGCGACGGCTCGTACCCGACCTGGATCGGCCGCACGAAGGGCGGCGAGATCGCCTGCTTCGTGGCAGACATGCTGATGTAGCTCGTTTGGCAGTCGCGGGATGCGTGGGTGGCGGGAAGCGCGTGACGCGCTTGCCGTTGGGTAGTGGCGTCCCTACGCTCAGCGCATCACTGGCGCCAACGGGGAGTCGTTGTGAAGCGTGGGTGGGACGAGCTGATCGAGATCGGCGGGCATCCGCCCAGTGGGCGGCCATAGGGACCCGGTTCAGCCACGTGTTTCTGCCTCGGGGTGCGCGCGCAGCGCTGCGCTGAGCCATCCCACGACTGGCTGCAAGGATGGCATTTCCGGTACGCCGTTGACGCGTGCCAACAGTTGGAAGTACCGCTCGGCGTGTGGATCACCGCCGATCTCGATTCGGGTCACCAGAGCGGCCCGGTAGGCGGCGGTGTCGCTGGTGCCGAATTCCGCGACGTAGCGGGCCACGATGCCGTCGATCACCGGCTGGGCCTCGGGCGATCGTGGGTCGGTTCCGGCGGCGATGGCGTCTTCCACACGCGCGCGAACATCGTCGGTCAAAGCCCCGTGCAGCCCGGTCTGGTCGCCGGCTGCTCGTTCTGCTGCCTGGTGCTCGGCGGCCCGTCGCGCGCTGGCTCGGAACTGTGGGTTCTGGATCAACTCAGCCAACGCCACCCATCCGTCGAGTTGCGAAGGGCTGGGGTCTGTCGGCAGTTCCGGGAGCGCTGCGCGCATCATCGCGACGAACTCGGGGTTGGCGTCAAGGTCTGCGAACGTCTCGTCGATGAAGGTCGTGACGAGACGTTCGCGTTCGGCGGCGGAGAGGCGGGCGAGTCGGTTCATCAGGGGTGCCTCCGAGGGCTCGGTGCCGCGCGCGGCGATGAGGGTGAGGACGGCGTGCTGGACGCGGAGCGTCTGGATCTGGACGGCCAGCGCGTCGGCGTGGGCGGCTGCGACGTCAGCGAGTGAGACGTGCCGTTGCAGCACGCGTTGGATCGTTGCCAGGTCCAGCCCTAGGTCACGCAGGGTGCGGACGAGATCGAGGCGGCCCAGCGCGGTAGCGTCGTAGCGTCGGTGTCCGGCTGGGCTGCGGGCGGTCGGTGGCGTCACGCCCGCGTCGGAGTAGAACCGGATCGTGCGCACCGAGAGACCGGTGTGATGGGCTAGGTCACCGATCGAGTAGAGGTCGTCCACGCCGATCAGCTTGCTCTCTCCAGTAGGTGGAGGTTCAAGCCCAATTGCCCGGGCAAGCCCCCGCCGTCGCGCACCACCGCTAGGCCGCGGTGGTGCTGGCCTCGGCGTCGGCGGGGGCCTTCACCGGGTGCGGCTTGAGCAGCTTGAGCCCCACGATGCAGCCGATGATGCCGATCAGAAAGACGAGCTTGAGCGGGCTGGCGGTCTCGTGGCCGGTCGCCATGGCCCATGCGACCGTCAGCGCAGCGCCGGCGCCGCTCCAGATCGCGTAGGCGACGCTCATCGGGATGTGCTTGGCCACGTAGGCCAGGGTCGCCATGCTGAGAGCCAGCGTCGCGAAGAAAATGATGGTGGGTGTGGCCTTGCTGAAGCCGTCGCTGGCGCCCAGGGCCGTAGCCCAGACCGCTTCGAGTGCGGCACTGATGAACAGCACGATCCACGGCATCATGCCACCGCCTTGAGTCCGACGACGCAGCCGATCAAGCCGACGAGAAGGGCTGCGCGCACGAGAGTGAGGGTCTCGGTCCTACGAGCGACCGCGATCAGGAGCGTCAGCACCGCGCCAATCCCGACCCACACGGAGTACGCAGTGCCGGTCGGCACCGAGTTCATCGCGTAGGCCAGGCCGGCCATGCTCAGCACCAGAGCAACAACAAAAACCACGGTCGGGCCACGCCGCCGGAAACCCTTCGAGTCACCGATCGCGGTCGCCCAGACGGCCTCCAATACCCCTGACCCGATCAACACCAGCCACGCCATCGTGAACCTCTCCTACCGTTTCCGTACGAGTGTGCCAAAACAGGTATAGCACGTTTCCGCACAGTCGTGCGAGAATGTGTGGCATGCCTCGCACTCTCGACGCCGACGAACGCAACCGCGTGGTTTCCGAAGCCGCCTGGAGAGTGCTGGTGCGCGACGGCATACCGGCTCTATCGGTGCGCAAGATCGCCGCCGAAGCAGGACTGCCTGCCAGTTCGCTGCGCTACACCTTCCCGACGCAGGCGAGCGTGCGCGCGCGGGCTTTCGAGCTGGTCGTCGAGCGCCTAGCCGCCCGGGTGGCCGCAATCCCCCCTGGCGACGGCTGGGCCACGGCAGCGCTGATGGAACTGCTGCCACTCGACGAGACGCGGCGCCTGGAGATGGAGGTCGGCCTAGCGCTGGGCACCGCGGCGATGACCGACCCATCGCTGCGGACCATTCACCACGCGGTCCATCAGGCCATCCGCGACATCTGCGAGCAGGTGGTGACGCGGTACGTCCCACTCGCCGAGCGGACGGTGGAGGCGCAGCGCCTACACGCGCTGACGGACGGTCTCGCGCTGCACATCGTCCGGCAAGAACCGCACGAGAGCACCGACTGGGCGGTCAGCGTCCTCGACCTTCATCTCACCAGCCTGACCAACCGGGGGCGAAGGATCTGAAGGCCTCAGCGGTCGACCATCATCACTTCGGACTTGGAGGTCTTGCAGACGACCTCGCCTTTGAAGTCGTCGTCCACGTCGAGCCCGTTGGTGCGGATGTAGTAGTCGAGCTGATGGACCGGCACATAGTTGTGCACGCCTCATGGGTCGCCGGGGCCGATCCGGGCGACGGTGCCGTGCCACGCGGGATCGTGGAACTTCACGATCTGCTCCAGCCGGATCGCACCCTCGGGCTGGTCGTAGCCGATCACCGAGTCCGAGGGCAGCGTCAGCAGGCAGTCGCGCAACTGGGCGACGTTGAGCATCTCGCGGGCTCCGCTGTGCGCCGGTGAGAGCAGGAACAACCCGGTTGCGAGCGCCGACAGCGCCAGGCCCATCCTGCGTCGGACGGCGCTGATCTCCGTGAACCGACTGAGTATGAGGATGACCGCGACGGTGACCAGGTAGACCGCCGGCGCGGGGTAGTAGCCGCCGCTGCGCCACGGCAGCAGCGTCGCGGAGTAGCCGAGACCACCGAGCAGATGCCGTACCAGAGCGCGCCGTTCGCGAGAACCGCGAGGCCGGCCCACGCCCCGACCGCGAACCGCAGCCGGTGGTCGACGGGCAGGTTACGCCGGGCGGCGAGTACCAGGCCGAGGACCGCCGGCGCCAGGAACACCACCCGGAGCGCGTGCGCCGGTCCGACCGGCTACAGCGGTGGGGAGTCGCCGTCGCCGCTCCACGCGTCGAGGGCCTCGTCGGCGGTGGGGAACATCGGGAGGACCAGGTCGAGGCCGACGACGCCGAGCAGGTAGCGGGTGCGTGCGGGCACCGCGGACAGGACGAAGACACCGTGGGCCTGCGCGGCGTAGGCGTGCGCCGCGAGGAGTGAGCCGATGCCGGAGGAGTCGCAGAAGGTCACCCCGCTCATGTCGATCGTCAGTTGCTGGCCATCGGTGAGCCGCAACTCCAGGAGCGCGGCGTGGACCTGCGGAGCGGTCGCGTGATCGAGCTCCCCGGCGAGGCTCAGCACGGGGCCGGCCGTGGTGGTGCGGGTATCGGTCGTGAGGTGGGCCTTCACGGGTGCCGCGCTTCGGTTTCCCGGGCGGGCACGCTCAACGCGAGGAGGGCGGTGTCGTCGTCGACGCCGTCCCCGAGAACGTCGAGCAGCGTGGTCACCGCGTCGACGGCGTCCGTCGCGGTGGTCGGTGCCAGGGAGATGGCGAAGTCCAGGAGCGCTGCCTCGCCGTAGCGGTGGGCGCCGGCCCGAGCGGTGTGGGCCTCGGTGAGGCCGTCGGTGTAGAGCAGGAGGGTGTCCCCCGGGGCCAGCCGTACGGTCGTGGTGACGATTTGCGGGTCGGCCAGGACGCCGATCAGCTGACCACCGGGGGTGTGCAGAGCCTGGGCGGTGCCATCCGCGCGCATCAGCAGCGCTGGCGGGTGGCCTCCGGCGGCCAGCGTGAGCGAGAACGTCCCGTCGGCTCCGGCCGGGGTGAGGATGCCGAACACCACCGTGCAGAACTGTGGCACCCGCCCCTGATGGTCGTAGCGGAGCACAGTGTTGAGGTTGCGCAGGACCGTGGCCGGATCGTTGTCGTAGACCGCGGCGGCCCGCAGCGTGTACCGGGCCAGGGACGTGATCGCGGCGGCTTGGGCACCCTTGCCGCACACGTCGCCCAGAAAGAGCCCCCACTGGCCCTCGGCCAGGGGAAACAAGTCGTAGAAGTCGCCGCCGACCTCCTCCACGGATGCCGCGTGATAGGCCGCGGCGACGTCCAGGCCGGGAACCGGGATCAGCGTCGGCGGCAGCAGGGTCTTCTGAAGTGTGGCGGCGAGTTCGGCCAGCCGGGCCCGTTCGGCCTCGACGGCCGCCTGCGCGGCTTCCGCTCGCGCCTGCGCCGCTTCGGCCTTCGCCTGCGCTGCTTCGGCCTGCTCCTGGGCCGCCTGTGCGGCCTGGCTGGCGCGCAAGAGCTCGACCTCGTACGCGCGCCGATCACGGGCGTCGACGATGGTGGTCCGGATCAGCAGCGGCTGCCCGTCACCGCCGGTCTTGACCACGGAGGTGACCAGCACCGGCAGCCGGTCGCCGTCGGCGGTCTGCAGCTCCAGAGCGATGCCGTTGACCTGACCCTGCATCTGTAGCAGCGGTGCCACGTGCGTCTCGTTGAACATCCGGCCGCCGATGGTCAGCAGGTCGGCGAATCCGCGGCGCCCGACCAACTCGTCCCGGGTGTAGCCGAGCCACCGCAGCAGCGTGGCGTTGACCTTGGCGATCCGCCCGTCCAGCAGCGTCGACAGGTAGCCGCAGGGTGCGTTGTCGTACAGATCCTCTGCGCTGTCCTCGAGCAGAGCGGAGAATCGGGCGCGCTCGTCAGATTTCGCGACAGCCTCCTCGGGCTTGCTTGCCATGCCGTGACCGCCTTCGCCGCCAGATCGACCTGGCCCGCCGAGTAGATCATCCCGGCCCCGGGTCCGCGACCTGGGAAATCGATGCCCAGCGGACGGCCGGATCCGAGGGGAGGTCAAGCCCCGCTGTGGCCGGTGACGCCGTCCGCGGCGCGCACCGGAGCCAGGGCGGCGGCGAGACGGGTGTCGGCGGCGACGCACCGTCGCGCATCGCGACGACCCGGTCGGCGACCGCGGCGATACGGGCGTCGTGCGTGACGACGACGAGCGTCTGCCCGCCCGCGCGGATCTCCTCGAACAGCCGCAGCACCTCCAGCGGGTCGTTGCTCAGTGCGCGGGCGATCGCGACCCGTTGCCGCTGACCACCGGAGAGCGCGGACGGCAAGTGCGTGGCGCGGTCGGCAAGCCCGACCTGATCCAGCAGGTGCAGCGCGCGCTGCCGCGCCCGGCGGGGCGGCCGGCCAGCAATGCGGCCAGCTCGACGTTCTCCACTGCGGTCAGATCGTCCATCAGGTGGAACGACTGGAACACAAAGCCGATGTGGGCGCGCCGCAGCCGGGCCAGCGCCCGTTCGCTCATCGTGTCGAGACGGTGGTCGGCCAGCCATACCTCCCCGCCGGTGGGGCGTTGCAGCCCGCCGAGCAGGTGCAGCAGCGTGGACTCCCGCAACCGCTCGGGCCCACGATCGCGAGCGCCTCCCCGACGGGCACGTCCAGATCGACGTCGTCCACCGCGCGGACCAGCGTGTTTCCCCGGCCGTACCACCTGGCGAGGCCTCGCGCGCGCAGCGCCACCGATCCGCTCACTTCTCCGCCTTTCGCCATGCCTGGGTCTCTCGGGCGGCCTGGGTCTCGGGCGGCCTCGGTTTTTCGGGCGGCCTCGGTTTTTCGGGCGGCCTCGGTTTTTCGGGCGGCCTCGGTCCAGGTGCGTTCGCACGCGTCCAGCCACTCCAGGTCGGCGCGCAGGCGCAGGACGACGCCTTCGCCGCGACGATGGCGCACCGGCCAGTAGCGTCGGCGGCGCGGATTGGCCAGGTGGCCCGGTTGCGTCGTGGGCGAGGGCCCAGTGGTCGGCGAGGGCCCAGGGTTCAGCGACGGCCCTCTGCGTCCTTCGCGTCGAGTTCGGCGAGCAGCGCGTCGAGCGGATCGATCTCCTCGGTCGGCGCGCCGACCGAGGCGGGCGAGGGCGGGGCGGTCGGTACTGGCTGAGCCGGGCGCACCGCCAGCCGCCAGTTCGTCGGACACCGGTAGATGGGATAACCATCCGGATCGGTGACCGCGCTGGTCAACTTGTACTCGAGGATGCCGCCGGTCACCCCGACCTCGACCGTCGCCGGAAGCTGGTGACGGTTGTCGCGGTAGACCGGCACGGTTGTGTAGCCGGCCGGGCCGCCGCGTAACTCGACTCGGACCTCAGTCAACTTGTCGCTCCCATCGCGCTTGCCCACGGCAGATCACCCGAACGGTCAAAATCGGCGAACCAGCGCCCTGCTCCGAGTCTCTGCCTCGGACAGCTTGACCGAACCCGTCCCCGCACCCCCACGCCGCCCCTCGACCACCAAGTGTTGCTGGGCACCGGTGATCATTCAGCGCTCCGTCGGCGGGAAGACGCGGATCCACTCCTGCCCTGGCGCCAGCTGGTTGCGGGCCTCGGTGAGTGTTGCAGGCAGCGAGGTCCGCATGCCTGACCACCGATCCGCCATCCACCCACGCAGCCTAGAACATGCGTTCGATCACAGGTTGTATCTAGCTGCGCGTGTCGCGCACACGCCTGACCCAACCGGCGCCGCGATCAACGCCGCCGCGTGCATGTCGGCGCTGCGCGGCTTGATCAGGTATCCCGCCGCTGATCCGCGGGGCCGCTTCAGGCGTGGGATCCCGCCAGCTCCTCGATCAGATCCATCTGTCCCTGCACGCCCGCCTCCATACCGGAGCTCATGATCATGTCGCGGAGGTCCTTGGTGGGGCACTGGACCAGCAGCCGGAGCAACGTCCCCTCGCCGTCGGGGTCGAACGTCACGGTGTTCGTCGGCACCTCGCCGGGCGCACCGTCGGGCGCACCTCCCGGCACCTCTCCGGGCGCCTCGAAGACCTCGGTGTAGACGATCGTGCGGTCCGGAACGATATCGAGGTACTGGCCGTGGAAGGCGACCTGCGAACCGTCCTCGGCAACCATGACGTAGCGCCAGCGGCCGCCGATCGTGAAGTCCATCTCCACCGAGGTCGTGGCGCCCTGGTCGCCGCTCCACCACTGTCGCACCAGTTCGGGAGTGCTCCACACCCGGAAGACGCGCGCCGGGGACGCGGCGAAGTACCGGGTGATGAGGATCTGCTCGTCCGTGGGCAGGGTGATCTCGGCGGCACTCTTGGTCTCGCTCATGCGCACTCCTCGGTCGTGGTGAGTGAGAGTGGGTCGGGCCGCACGAGTCAGCTGTCGTCGTCCGGCATCTCGGCCAGCACCTGGTCCATCCGATCGAAGCGCTGGTTCCACAGATGCTCGAACTGCGACGCCCACTGGTGCACCGGCCGAAGCGCCGCTCCGTTGACCCGGTAGAGGCGTTGCCGGCCCGCATCCCGCACGGTCACGATCCCGACGTCCCTGAGCACCCGTAGGTGCTTGGACACCTGCGGCTGGCTCTGGCCGAGCGCAGCGACCAACCCGCCCACGGCGAGCTCGCCCCGGGCGAGGCACTCGATGATGTCGCGGCGTCGGGGTTCGGCGATCGCGTTGAACGCATCTGTGGTCGTTGCTGCTCGTGCCATGGCAAAATCGTATGCCTATATAGGCATACGAGTCAACGGGTGAGAGGTGCTCGCCATGTCCACGGGATGTGTTCTGACCCGAGCGCTCTCTGTGGCACGACACCGGCGCCGCGCACAGGCCTACCCTCTGTGCGGCTACTTATTCAATGGGCGGTAGGACGGTGCCCGGCGGGGTAGCGTCCAGGCGCCCGGTCCGTCGCTCCCACTGCGGCTGCCCACGCGGGTC